>CBEPPX010000381.1:0-2742 GCA_965511205.1 uncultured Ignavibacteriales bacterium
CCGAATCCTGCAGCAATAAACCACTTTATAATTTTGATGCATTAATTACAGACAGCTTTTATTTTTGAGTTCTCCGATGGCAAAAACTGGTAAGGAAAAAAATTTTAAGATATACTTACGTATCCTTTCCTATCTCAAACCTTATATAAAGGAGATGGTACTGGTTTTTCTCCTTAGCCTAGCCTTTATTGTTTCCAGCACACTCTCTATGTGGTTGATTGCACCGGTTGTTACTACATTTTTCAGTGAAGAACCGGTTCAGCAAGTGGAGAATGTTGAGGAATCATCCTCACAAGAGTTAACACCAGAGGGAACACTTAATCTTAACGAGTGGTTGAAAACTAAAGTAGATGAATTTATTCCGAGAGGCGACCGCTTTGCTACACTAAAATGGCTCTGCATTTTCATTTTTGTAGCCTTCCTGCTTAAAAATCTTTTTAAGTTCCTGGAAAATTTTTGGATAACTTATGTCGAGCAACGTGTTGTTAAAGATTTGCGCGAAGAAGTTTACGATAGTATCATCCGGCAAGACCTGGGATTTTTCCATAAGCATAAAACAGGTGGATTAATATCAAACCTTACAAATGATATTAACCAGCTAAACGTTGCTCTTAACCGCAGCGTTACCAAGGCAATCCGTGATCCGCTGATGATAGTAATCTACCTGGTTATCCTATACAACATCAGCTGGCAAATTACTCTTATTGCTATAACGGTTTTACCAATAACCGGTTTTGTTATTCGTAAAATTGGAATGAGTTTGAAACGACGCAGTACCAGGGTGCAGGAACGTATTGCAGATATTACCACACTCCTCCAGGAAACTATTTCAGGGATTAAAGTGGTTAAAGCTTTTGCAATGGAAAAATATGAAAGCAATAAATTTCATAAAAAAACCGGGGAACATTTTCATTCTATTGTAAAGCAGGTTAGGATGTGGCGGCTTGCAAGCCCTCTATCTGAAACAATTGGAGCAAGCATTATCTCGGTTGTAATATGGTACGGGGGTAACCTGGTTCTGCAGGGCGGTACACTTAGTTCAGAAGATTTTATACGTTTCCTTGTTATCCTTTTTGCATTGATGGAGCCGGTTAAAAGTATCGGGGAACTAAATTCTGATATTCAGATTTCTATCGCTTCTGGCAAACGTACGTTTGATATTTTAGATACGCCAAGAACTGTTATTGAAAAACCAAACGCTCTAAAGAAAACAGATTTTACAAGCGGGATAGTTTACGAGAACGTTTCTTTTAGTTACGAACAGGAAGGGAAATTAGTTTTAAATGGAATTAACCTGAAAGTAAATAAGAACCAGAAAATTGGATTTGTTGGAAGCAGCGGTGCGGGTAAAACAACGCTTGTAAATTTGCTTCCGCGATTCTATGATGCTTCCCGAGGAGCAGTAAAGATAGATGGCGTGGATGTAAAAGATATAACACTTTCAGACCTTCGCGGTCTAATTGGCATCGTTACACAGGAAGTGATTCTTTTTAATGATACTGTTGCAAATAATATTGCATACGGTATGTCTGGTTACGCACTTGATAAGATTGAAAAAGTCGCACATCTTGCAAACGCCCATGAGTTTATAAAAGATATGCCGAAAAAGTATCACACGATTATCGGCGAACGTGGTATGATGCTATCAGGTGGACAGCGGCAGCGTATCTCTATTGCAAGAGCTATATTAAAAAATCCGCCGATACTTATTTTTGATGAAGCAACTTCTTCCCTCGATTCCGAATCTGAATTTCTTATTCAGCAGGCAATTGAAAACCTTATGAAAGAACGTACTGTTTTTATGATAGCCCACCGGCTTTCTTCCATTGTTAATTCCGATAGGATTATTGTTCTTGAAGATGGAAAGATAGTTGATGAAGGAACAAACGAGGAGCTCCAGCAGCGCTCCGGGCGGTACCGCCAGCTTTACGAATTACAATTTAATACCTGATCAGGAAGATGAGCAGCGGTAAAAAGATTGAAACAGGTTTTAAGAATTTTACTTCAGTAATCCTAAATTTTTTTCTTAAGCAGCCGAAGATTAATCCAACTCCACCTTACTCGCGCATATTATTCCTTCGTTATGGGCATCTTGGCGATATGATTCTTTCACTCCCACTCTTTCGTGCAGTTCGTGCTAAATATCCAGATGCACAAATTGATGTAATCTGTGATTTAAAAAATGCTAATCCTCTTGAAGAAAATCCTACCGTTGATAATGTTTATTTCTACGAAAAAAATATTTTCAAGATCATCCGGTTAATTTTTAAACTTCGCAAAAAAAAATATACCTACATATGTAACCTGGTAGCATATCCTTCTTTTACATTTGGAATTCTTGCACGACTTATCGGACCGAAAGCTGTGCGTGCAGCAGGTGACCAGGAGCAATTTAATTATTTGTATAACCGACTGATTGAACTGCCGCCCAAGATGGAAACACACATGCTTAAGCGGCTCTTTCTTTTATCTTCAGATATTACAGGCGAAGAAATATCGCACATTGAAACTCCATGGATAACAATAGATAAAGTTGTTGAGGAGAAAGCGAACATACTATTTAAAAAAATATCTTCGCAATTAAATTCTAAAAACCCGCGATTAGTGCTGGTAAATTTATCTGCCGGCATGGTACGCCACGAGTGGCGGCAGGAAAAGTACATTGAATTTTTACAAACAGCGGTAAGCAAATATAAAACAAAAATTGATTGCTGGGCTATTATTACAGATCCTAAAAAACCC
>CBEPPX010000382.1:0-2736 GCA_965511205.1 uncultured Ignavibacteriales bacterium
AATGAAGTTAAGAAACTTAAAATTAATATTCCTGTTGTAAATAATATTAAAGATTTTGACTTTACAGGATTGAGTGAAGAGAAAAAAGATGGTAATAAATTATTTGGTACAAACACAATCTCAGACATTCCTGAAGGAGAAATGATCTCCGCAACTAAATTATCTGTATTTCATCAATGCCCCGTTAAATATAAACTTATATATGATCTTGGCTTTTCTGAATTATTTAACCGTTACAATAAATGGCAAAAAAAATCCGGAAATAAATTAGTATTTGAGTTTAAACCAGGCGAAGATAGCATTGCTTCTCCGGAAGATGAAAAACAGGCGACTTATGGTTATTCAGATGTAAAAGGAATGATAATTCATTCTGCTCTCGAAAATCAAATATCTCCGGGTAATCTGAATAATTTTGTTAAAGATGAACTCGATAAGTTATTATCATATTCCAGTGAACTTGCTAAACTGAAGGGTGCCTTAAACAATGAAATTGTTAATTATCTAATTGAATTTTATCAATCTGAAGAATATAAGTATTTAAATTCCTTTAAATTTTTCTATAACGAACTTAAAGTTTATCTAAATGAAGATGATCATTTTTTATATGGAATTATTGATAAACTGATTTTGGACGATGGCAGGTTAACAATAGTAGATTATAAAACTGATGATATTGAAGAAAATGAAATACAGGAGCGAGCTGATAACTATATAACTCAATTAAAATTTTATGCATATATTGTTAGAAGGTCGTTTAAAGATGTTATTAATATCCAGCTAAGAATAGTTTTTCTTAAACATCCCACTAAAGCATTAATTATTAATCTTAGTGAAAAAGAAAGGGGACAAATAAAGCAGGAAATTAAACTGTTTTTAGATAGTGTGAGAAAAAATAATTTTAAACCTAATAGTAATCATTGCTCGAGTTGTAGTTTCTCAATAAATTACACTACCTGCATTTCCAATTTTTCTAACTCTACAAGGAATTAATAAATTTTAGAGGATCATTGCAGGCAATTTTAAAAATGCAAAAAAAGATAACTACAATACGAAACCTTGAGCTGGTTGAAAAGGAACTAAACTCTGCAACTGCAGGTGTGATCTCTGTTTCGCTTCTGAAGACGAAGTTTGTTCAGTTTGCAACTAATTTTGTTTACCAGGATAAGAATATTTTCATTTTTATTGATGATGAAGAGCTGCTGAGAAGTATAAAGTTTGATTCACTTTCGCGGTTCACAGTATTAAAGCAAAAAACCACTGAGGATAAGGAAGAATCTATTTACAAGTTATCTTCAATTCAGGTTACTGGTAATTTGAGAGAAGCCGAAGAGAAAAAAGTTATAAACGATATAACACAAACTTATATTCAAAAATATTCGGGAAAGTTGATACTCCCGGACCATAAAACCGCTTCAATGGGTAAGCTTGTTTTTGTAGATTCTGAAGAATTATTGGCTTTTGAGGAGATAGGATATTAAACTTCTATTTTTAGAATTTATACTTGTAAAAATTTCGGAGAACCTTTTTGCTTAATTATGTCTGGCTTGGATTATTATTACTTGGGATTGGTGCAGCTTTTACAACTGATATTATTGACCAGGCAGATAATAAATACCGGAATAATGAACCGCTTGAGTTAACACTTATTTTTACTGATGATGCTGGTGAATTTAGAGACAGCACTTACGAAGCACTTCTTTCCATTTCATCTTCCGAATTCAATAAATTCTATAACACGAATCATCAAACTGATTTTACAATTCCAATAAAAATATCTTATTCAGTAAGTGAAAAAGGACATCCTCTATATATCTCTATTCAAGATGACTCGCCAGAAATCTGGAAGAAAATGGCTGAAGCCAATGGTGAAGAAGCTGATATAATCGGGACTATAGTTCTTGGCAAACAGGTGGAAGGAAATAAATTCCTTGCAGAAGTAGTCCTGGAAAAAATTACATTTACAAAAATGAAAGATGTTACAGCAGCAGCGCTTGATTATGCTGGTACTGCTGTAAATATTGCTCTCGGATTAATTGGAATAATGGCTTTGTGGTTGGGAGTAATGAAAGTTGCTGAGGATGCCGGTTTGATAAAACTGATCGCAAATATGTTAAAACCGATCACAAAAAGGTTATTCCCTGATATACCAACCGATCATCCCGCTATGGGTTCCATGATAATGAATATTTCTGCTAATATGCTTGGGCTCGGTAATGCTGCAACTCCGTTTGGACTTAAAGCAATGGAAGAGATGGATAAATTAAATTCGAACAAAGGAACTGCTACTAATTCGATGGTAACCTTTTTAGCAATTAACACAGCGGGTCTTACTTTGATTCCCGCTACTGCAATTGCAGTTAGAGCGGCAGCAGGAAGTACCAATCCAGCCATAATAATCGGCACTTCAATTTTTGGGGCTCTTTGTGCTACCATTGCCGGCATTACATCTGCAAAGATCATAGAAAAGTTTTATTTAAAATCGTGGAAGTTTACTGATTGGATAAAGCAGAATATAAAATTTATTCTTTCAGCTTTCTTAATACTCGCAGTAATAGCAATTATAATTATTAGCGGGCTTTATTCATCATTAGCTCCTATGTTTTCATTTATCTCTGCAGATAGTTTTAAGAATTTTATAGAGATAGTTTCTGCCCTGGCTATTCCAGTTTTGATTTTGGTATTTATTGGTTATGGTGCTCTAAAAAAAGTTAAGGTCTATGAAAGGTTCGTAGAAGG
>CBEPPX010000383.1:0-2731 GCA_965511205.1 uncultured Ignavibacteriales bacterium
GTTATTATTTGCACATACACACAATTATATCTAAATTTATTCAGACATTTGCAGGGAAAAAGAGAATCAAGGGAGTCAGTTTGTTATTACGGAGTTTGCTCGTTTCAGGATTATTGTTAACCATTATTCTAGTATTTGCAAGCTATTCTTTTATTAATTCACACTCCAACAACTCAAATCAAATTCAAAATTCAATTTTAGCCCTTAGTAAGTTAAACCTGCAAAGCGGAGATCTAATTTTCAGGAGGGGAACCAGCATTGAAAGCCAAATCGTTCTGCTCACCGATCAAAATTCCGAATATTCTCACGTTGGAATGATTTACAAAATTAACGGCAAGCTATTCGTTATTCATACTGTTCCTAAAGAAGATGATGCTGATCCCGGTTACATAAAACTTGAATCGATTGATGAATTCTTATCTGAAGGGAAAGCAGCCAGGGTGGCAGTTTACCGTCTTGTTCAAAATTTTCCTGATAAGCTAAACATCGCGGGCAGCTATGCATACAATTGTTACTTTAATAAATATTGCTTTGATAGCAATTATAATCTTACCACCGATACTGAGCTTTATTGTACTGAGTTAATATGGAAAGCATATAAATGCGCGGGAATAGATCTTGTTAACAACAGGTTAAAAAATATTAATGTTATCGTTGCAAACAAAATTATGATAATGCCAAGTTCAATTATTGAAAGCAAATTATTGAAAAAAATTTACTCTAATTAATTTCAAATCACTATAATCAGAAGGGATACAACTATGAAAACATTTAAATTTTTATTCGGCATTGCATTATTAACTGCAATACTTGCATTAATATCTTGCGGTGAAGGTGGGCTTGGGGGTAGCAGCTCACCCGGCGATGTAGTTAAAACTGCTTCATGGAATATGGCAGATGAAAACTATGATGCAATGTTTGCCGTTTATGTAAACAAGAATGGTGAGGAACTTAGCAAGGAAGAACAAGACAAAATAAAAGCTTTTTTACCAAAAGCAAAAGAAGAGATAGACAAAAAAGGAGGATTAAAGGAAGTTATAATTACTGAGGAGACCATTTCTGAAGACGGTACTACTGCCCAAGTAAATTCCCAGGTAGTGTTCGGTGATGGAGAGAAAAGCGATGGAGATCTGACTGAGCTAATGATGGTAGATGGCGAATGGAAGATAATCGTCGATTTTGGTGTGTAAAATAAATTAGGGAAATCTATAATAAATATAGGACCCCGGTTAGTTTATGCTTAGCCGGGGCTTTTAATCTTTACAAATATTTATAACGATTGATGGCAATAAATAAGCTGTACAGAAAATAAAGTATTCAATTTTAATAAACGTAAAACAAAAAATGAAAACTTTAGGAAACATATTGTGGCACTTCCCGTTTTTAGGATTCGTGAACGCTCTGCTTACATTTTTACTTGGCGGCTTGCTTGTAATAACTGTAATTGGTTCTCCAATAGGATTGGGTCTTATTCAATTATCAAAATTTCTATTGGCTCCGTTTTCAAGTTCAATGGTAGATAAGAAGGATTTAAATATTGAACAGAATGCTCTTTGGAAATCATTTGGGATCATAATAAGGATTCTCTATTTCCCCTTTGGATTGATATTAGCCGCTTTAACAATATTTGAAATTGCAGGATTATTTGTTTCTATAGTAGGAATACCGATAGCAATTGTACTGGCAAAGTCACTATCAACATTTTTTAATCCTGTAAATAAAAAGTGTGTCCCGGTGGCAGTAGCAGATGAGCTGCAGAAACAAAAAGCCCAAAACCAGATTAATAAACATTTAGCTAAAACTTAACTTCAGATTAAGGTTTGGTGTGCCTTTCATTATTTGTATCCACTAGCTGAAGCTCGTGGCTATTCAAAATCAATTTGGTTTACTTAGTAAATAAATAGCCCCGACCTTTAGGTCGGGGCTATGAAAAAGAGAAAGCTTGGGCTTTAGCTCAACTATATCTCAGAATATCAAAACCCATCATCTTCAATATTTTTCTCAGTTACTTCGCCATAGTTTTTAACTTTATCTCTAATCTCATCTGCTTTACCAATTAACACAAACTGTAAATTTTCTTTGGGGAAGTATTTTGCTATTATTTCATTTGCTCTTTCAATTGACATCGCATCAACATTCTTCTCAAAATCATTTATGTATGAATCCTTCAATCCATAAAAATGCATTGTTGTTAGCAGGTCAGCTAAATCACCCGAGGTTTCGTAATTTGGCGGGAATTGCCCTTTTAAATAATTCTTTGCTGAAGTAAGGGTCTCTTCATCAACTCCTTCTGTATGAAGCCGGTTAATAACTTCCAGTGCAAGATCAATCGCTTCAATAGTAGTTTCCGTTGCTGTAAAAGTTGAAATAAAAAATGTACCTATATTTTTATAATTGGAAAAACTACTTCTGGCACCGTACGTTAATCCGGCGTTAACTCTTAACTCATCATTTAACCAGGAAGTAAATCTTCCTCCAAAGATTGTATTAATTACCTGGATTTGTGTTATATCAGGATTGTTCCACGCAACACCATACCCGCCAATTAAAAATGTAGTTTCCCGCGAATCATCTTTATTAACGAGCAGCAAACGGTTTTTATCAAGCAGTTTCATTTCCCTGCTAAGCTCGTAAGGCATTTGCAACATTTCCAATTTAGGAGATGGTGGAAAATAACTTTCAATTTTCGATTTCATGTCTGCAATAGAAAAATCTCCAACCAAAACTATTC
>CBEPPX010000384.1:0-2730 GCA_965511205.1 uncultured Ignavibacteriales bacterium
GTAACTTCCGGTTTTAAGGGAATTTTTGTAATGCTGTAAATATATTTTTCACCCTGCCCGGCAATCAATTCATACGTATCCCCTTCAGCAATATAGAAATAATAGAATGGCATGTAAAGACCATCTTCTGTATAAATAAGTGGAATAACCTGGACACCATTTATTCTTATGTAAGCTGTAATATTTTTTATTTCAGCATCTTTTATATTGTAAGGAATACCAAGCGGAAGAGTCTTAGTAAATCTCACTCCCGGAAAACGTTTGTTCGGAATCAGTTCTGCCTGTACAACAGTGTATTCCTCAAAAGCCAGGTCAACACTAACAATTTCTTCCGATTCACACCCGCAAACGAGTGAAACTAAAACTAACGATATTAAAACGAAAATAAATTTCATTATTTAAAATTTTATTGCTATTCCTAAAGAAGGTATAAATGGAAACAACGCTATTTGTTTTACTACCGGTATCTTTTCTCCATCTTCAGATTCTTTAAGCACAACATACTGTGCAAAAGTATTGTGCCTGTTATAAACATTATAAAGATTTATATATGCTTCAAAATCGGAATTGAACCATTTAAAAGAATATTTCACATTCAAATCTAATTTATGATAAGCAGGAAATTGAGCAGTGTTTATTCCAGTAAAATTAAATTGAACTTCCTGGCCGCCTCCTACACCAACCGGATCGAACGTAAACTGCCCGGGAGGAAGTGTATACCGCTGACCGGTTGCGTATACCCAGGTAAGACCCACATTAAAATCACTATTCAAACTGTAAGCAAGTACCACGGAAAAATCGTGTCTCCTGTCATACCTTGAATTATAAACTTTTCCACCATTCAGTTCATCAAACTGGCGCACAGACCAGGAAAGCGTGTAACCGATCCAACCAGTTAAATCGCCCTTCTGTTTGTTCAGGAAGAACTCAATTCCATAAGCTTCTCCTTGCCCCTGTGTAAACTGATCCTCGATTGAATCATCAAGAGGATTCAATTGCGGCGAATTTATTAACTCGTACAAACTTTGCATGTCCTTATAAAAACCCTCAACTGTAAAAGCATAAGATTGATCGAACCAGTATGTATCGAATCCAAGTACATATTGTGTTGATTTACCTGGTTGAATATGTTTAGTTGAAGGATACCACAGATCGGTTGGTAATGTTATATCATTGCGCACAACCAGGTGGAGGAATTGATGAGCAATGGCAAAAGCTCCTTTTAAGATGATATTTGGAGTAAAAGAGTATGAAGCAGAAACTCTTGGTTCGAATCGTAAAAATTCCTGGCTACCAAAATAATAAAACCTTCCACCCAGGTTTGTTTTTAATTTAGGTGTTAATTGTGATTCACTTTGAAAATAGAGAGAAGCTTCCATAGAAGTTATATCTTTTCCAGCATAAGGGTCCTTCTCCAGCGCTTCGTTGTATGCATCGCTGTACAGCAAATCATAGTTATGAAGAGCCAGATCAAAACCTAATTTTAAAGTGTGATCCTGGTGCCATCTTAGTTCAGCATTTTGTCTTATGTAAAGGTCAGTAAGATTCGGGTTGGAAAAGTAAGTGTAGGAAGTTACTGCCGTTGGATTAACGCCTATCTTTGATGAAAATTTATACTTTATAAAACTAATTATTGAATTAAGTAAAAGTGATTTTGAATTTACTTGCAGCCAATTTAAGCTTAGGTTAATATTCTGCCACTCAATATCATAATCGGTATCTGTCGATGTTGGAGGATTGTATGCATGATCATGGCTGAAAAGTCCGCTTATTGAAACGATATTACTTTCTGATAAGACGTAATTTATTTTGGCATTCAGATCGAAGAAATTGTAGCGGGGAATTGTACTACTTTTATTCAACTCACTTTGAAGCAAATCGTAGTACATAACTCTTCCGGAAATCATATACGTTGAATTAGTTCCTAGCGGTCCTTCAAAAGCTGCAAATGAGTTTATCAATCCTACCCCAACATTTCCCTTATCTTTTTCCTTTGTGCCGGAACGAAGTTTTACATCGAGCACACTTGATAATCTTCCACCATACTCAGCAGGAAAAGCTCCTTTGATCAATCGTACATCACTTATCGCGTTGGAGTTGAAAGTACTGGCAATGTTACCTAGGTGAGCAGGATTGTAAACTATAACTCCATCAACCAGTGTTAATGTCTGATCTGGTGAACCTCCGCGAACATATAATCCGCTGGAAATTTCCGAAGCCTTGTTTACGCCGGGTAGCATTTCCAGCGATTTGAAAAGATCAACTTCACCGCTTAATGTAGGAAGTTTAGTTAGTAGTTCGGGTGAAATATCAATTGTGCTGGTAATCGGTTTATCCTTTCTTTCTCCTTCAACCACAACTTCTTCAAGTTCGATATCTTCAGGATATAATTCTACAGAGTAATTATAATTTGACACTTCCCCTGTAATTGTAACAGCACGCACGGAGGTTCTGTAACCAAGGTAACGGATTATCAGTAAATATTTTTCCGGTAGCAATTCAGGAACGGCATAATATCCAAATCGGTTTGTAGCTGCACCGGTTAATGGGGGTTGTTCAAAATTAAGTGAGTCTTTATAGATTAGAATATTAGTGCCAACGAGAGCTTCCCCCGTAATGACATCTGTAACAAAGCCGGAAATACTATAATCTCCGGTTTGTGCATGGAATTCCATAATTGGAAATAAAAGCAGGATACAAATTGCGAAGCCGATCTTATTCAGTTTCACT
>CBEPPX010000385.1:0-2730 GCA_965511205.1 uncultured Ignavibacteriales bacterium
CCAACATTTGTTGAATATCTTATCACAACATCATTATCATTAGCACCACCAAAATCTGTCCAGGATACATATAACCTATTTACAAAGGGGCTGCTACCAGTTTTATCAACCATCATATGGTTTTTATCAGCAAGTGAACCAGGGTTTGGTGCAACAGTGTGTGTTGTCCAGTTTGTACCACTATTCGTAGAAACAGCAATACCCTGCCCACCAGGATTGGTAATATAGTTTTCGTAAAAATTTCCATTAACTCCTATTACAGAAGCCGGGTCACCTGAATTGGTGCCAAACGGCGGGTTATCGAAACCTACCCAATTTGCTGCACCGTCTAAAGACCAGTAAACACCTGTTCCCCATATTGTTGAAAAGGGCCAATTTGTAGCATTTGCAGATGCAAAAATTATATTCTCATCCAGCGGATGAACATCAATACTCAACTCCGATTGAGTTGTGGCAGAACCGGGCCATGGTCTAAAGTTTGGCTCAACTGTAGCGTCAGCACCAAATAAAAACCTTGGTTCATAAGTTTTCTCTTCCCACTTATAATTGGGATCAATATTTCCGCCGCCGGATGGATCAAGACGAACCAGCGACCAGATCTTGTCATTATCTGGTCCATTCTGTGCAACAGCACTGGAAGAGAAAAAACAGAACAATAGTGTTAATGCAAAGAAAACTGTTAGAATGTTTTTCATTACATATCCTCTCATATTTTTGTTAATTGATTTAGTTAGTTTATTAATATTGAATTAAAATTATTTTTTCCCTAAACAAGAAACTACTTATTCGATAAGTGATACGATTAGCAGGAGTTCAGAAATGAATTCACTTGCAGCCGTTCATCGTTATCTTTTTTAATCATTAAAGAACAAAAGTTATAAAATTTTTTTTAAATAATAGCAATAAAGTTTAATAAATATTCTAAGATTGATACCTAAATGCTTGCTGCTTTTTTAGATAGTTATAATAATTAATGTCTTTCAACCAACTTCAGGAATGATCAATCCGACTTAGATATCAATAATCATACTATTTTTTAACAACCTTGTTCTATTGTTATTGCTTAGAAAATTGCTCAATTTTAAGCTTTCTAGCAGATATATTTTGGTTCATCTGTAATTTTTACAGACCTAAAAGTTTAAGTGCCGATCACTTCCAAAATTGGATGGCACTTAGGTAAAATGTAGAATGTATTTTGTATGCGTACAATAATTAATCTAATTGTAATATTTTTACATATTTAGATTCATCCTAAATAAAATTTAAATTTATTTCTTTATTTCATTTAACTATTTTGCTCCTGCATATTTTATACTTTTTATATTTTCCAACATACATTTTTCAGAATGGTTATAATAGCTGCAATTTTGTTTCTAATTTTACTGAATGGAATTTTAGCACTTTCCTTAAAAAAGATAACCTCGCAATCCACCATAGAGTCAAACCAAAATCGCATTTCGATTATTATAGCACTTAAAAATGAAGAAGAAAATATAGAAACTCTGCTTTCTTCACTCAACAAGATTGATTATCCCGCAGAATTATTTGAGGTGATTTTTATCGATGATAACTCAATTGATAATACTTACGAATCTAATGCTGAGAAGATTAAAGGGTTTGATAGTTTTAGCGTATACAAACTGCAAAGTCAAAACAAATCCGGCAAGCGGAATGCACTAGAACTGGGAATTAGTAAATCAGTACATCCGCATATTTTAATTACTGATGCTGATTGTGAACCAGAAAAGGATTGGTTGAAGGCATATTCAAATAAATTTACAGATGGTTTTGATTTTTTATTTGGAATTGCACCTTTCTTCCGGGAAAAATCTTTGGTTAACAAAATTTCCTGCTTTGAAAATCTAAGAAACTCGATGCTTACATTATTTGCTGCAAATATTGGTTTGCCTCATTCTGCAGCAGCAAGAAATTTCGGATTCAAAAAAACTTCATTTGAAAAAGTTGGCGGCTATTCAAAAACAATCGATACATTAAGCGGGGATGATGATCTTCTACTAAGGGAAGCAGTTAGAAACAATCTTAAGATCGGAACAGTTACAGCAAAAGATTCGTTTGTTTTTTCTAAAACGAAAAAGACTCTTAAAGATTACCTAAAGCAGCGCGCAAGACACACTCAAACTTCTTTTCATTACCTGTTTAAGCAGCAATTACTGCTCGGTTTATGGCATCTGTTTAATTTATTAATACTATTTTCTCCAATATTGTTTTTCCTGGATATATACTTCCTGTTGTTACTTCCTGTAAAGCTTTTTATCGATCTGCTTATCGTTTTATTTAACCAGGGAAAATTCAGCTACAAATTTTCTTTTATAGAAGTCTTGTATCTGCAAATTTTTTACGAGCTGTTTCTTATCATTCATTTCTTTAATGCAAAGTTTGGCAAGATAGAATGGAAGTGAATAAAGCTACACCTCCTGCCTGGCTTGATAATGAGCATCCGAATTATGAGCGCTGGAAACGCGCACGGGAAATTTCGGAAGAGCGCGGCAAGTTTGTTGAATCAGTTTTATCAAAAGTAATCACACTAACCGGTCTGCATATACTCGATCTCGGTTCGGGTGAAGGAGGGACAGCTAAAGTACTTTCTGAAAAAAATGAGGTTGTAAGTTTTGATATTAACAAAGAAAGATTGCTGCAGCAGGAAACAAATCTTAATCAACAAGTTCTTGGAGATTCAGAACATCTTCCTTTTAACTCATCATCTTTTGA
>CBEPPX010000386.1:0-2711 GCA_965511205.1 uncultured Ignavibacteriales bacterium
TCTGAAATAAGTGTGTTCTAAGGTAATTTTGGATTAATTTTCCCATCCTTAATCTCAAAAACTTTATCTGCAAGTTTTACAAGGTTCTGATTGTGTGTAACAATAACAAATGTTTTGCTGTACTTCTCTTTAAGTTCAACAATAAGTTTATGTATCGCCTCGCTGTTTGCGGAATCGAGGTTCCCAGTTGGTTCATCTGCAAAAATAATCTGCGGATTATTTGCTATTGCTCTTGCTACTGCAACTCTCTGCTGCTCGCCGCCGGAAAGTTCAGCAGGTTTGTGTTCCGTTCTTTCGCTTAAACCAACAGTTTCAAGCAGTTCTTTACTCTTTTCAGAAGCATCTTTTAAAGATGTCCCATTTATCATCAGTGGGATTGCAACATTTTCTAAAGCAGTAAATTCAGGAAGAAGATGATGGAATTGGAAAATAAACCCAATATTCCTATTACGGAATTTTGCAAGCCGTTCATCGGAAAGATTGAAGATGTTTTTATCTTCATAAAAAACTTCACCGCTGTCAGGTCTATCTAAAGCTCCAAGCAGGTGAAGTAGTGTGCTTTTACCAGCTCCGCTTGCTCCAACAATTACAGTAATTTTCTCCGGCTCAATTTCTAAAGAGATTCCTTTTAGAATTTCAAGACTAACTTTTTTAACAGTCTTAAATGACTTATAAATATTTTCTGCTTTAAGAATAACTTCACTCATATTTTAATTATTTTGTTAAAAGTATCTTTGAAAACAATTTAAATTTAAAAGATTGCTTCGCTTCGTTCGCAATGACATATTATTCTGATTCAAATTCAGACAAAACTCATAACTACTATTCCCATTTTATTGCTTCTATTGCATTTACTTTTGCAGCGCGCTTAGCTGGATAAAGTGATGCAAAAAACGAAAGCATCATTGCTGCACCGCTTATAAAAAAGAAATCTGATATTCTTATTTCCAGTGGGAGCGAATCAACCTTATACTGCGCTGGATTAAGCGGGTAAAGGTTATATTTAATCTGCAAATAACAGATAATGTAACCAATTATAACTCCCAGCAAAGTACCGATAAAACCGATCAGCAAGCCTTCAAACATAAAAATTCTTAAAATTGATTTTTCATTTACACCCATAGCACGCATAATGCCGATATCTCTTTTCTTTTCGATGACTGACATGGAAAGTGAGCCAAGAATGTTAAAAGTAGCAACAGCAATTATTAATGAAAGAATTATGTAAGCCGTCCATCTTTCAATCTGCATAACTGAATATAATTCCTGGTGAAAATCGTACCAAGTGTTTATGCTGAAATTTGCTTCATCCAATTTTGATTGAATAATTTCTTTAACCCGGAAGGCATCATCAATATTACCAAGTCGTGCTTCATAACCCTGCACAGATTTTTTATAACCAAGCAATTGCTGCGCTGAAACAAGGTTTGAAAAAATATAGGCTGCATCATAATCATTATTATCAGAACTAAAAATTCCGCCAACCACGAATTGCTTTGTATTAGGCATAGATAACTGAGTTAATGCGCGCTCAATGCCAACGGGGGATATTAATGTTAAAGTATCACCTTCAAGTGACTGCATCCTGTCAGCCAGTTGAATTCCGATAACGATGCTTCCGGTTCTTCCTTTATCTTTAAGATCAGCATTGCCAAATAAAATAGATTCTTCGAGCTTGTTAAGATTTATTGCTGCATCACCGGTTATTCCTTTAAGATTTACAACTTGCGTTATTCCTTTATTATAAGCGAGCACTTTGCCATCAACAAAAGGAGAGTAATATTCAACTTCTTTAATTTCTTTTAGAATATCCGGAACTTTGTTCAGCCCTTCTTCGCCTTTAATAGAAGTTGCTTCAATTCTAATATGCGGATCGAGATTTATAAGGAAACCGGATACAAGACTTCCGAAACCGTTGAAAACAGAGAGGATGACAATGAGCGCCGCAACTCCAATAGTAATTCCAGTAATTGAAATAAAAGAAATAATTGTTATAAAATTAATCTTATGCTTAGAAAGCAAATATCTCTTTGCTATAAATGATTCAAAATTCATCAACCAAACCTCAGCGAAGATATTGGTTTTATCCTGGAAGCAATTAAACTTGGAATAACTGATGCAGTTATGCAAAGCAGTAAAGTTATTACCGAAACAAGTATAAAAGTATTTAATGATAAAAGAATTGGAACTGTAGACATAAAATAAACAGAGGAGGGGAGTGTTATTACATTAAACTTTAACTGGATTTCCATCAAAACAATTGCAAGCGCATTGCCTAACAGAATTCCAACAATACCAAGTACAACTCCTTGCAGAAAAAATATTATTACTACCTGCCTTCGCTTAGCGCCAACAGATTTTAAAATTCCAACAGCGTTTGTTTTTTCAAGCACAATCATCAATAACGTACCGATTATGTTAAAAACTGCAACAAGAATAATTAGCGCGAGAACAATCGGTATCGGTTTCTTCTGTAATTCTATCCATGTAAAAATATTTCTATGCACCTGGTAAATTGATCGGACAGCATGAGGGTAGCGGAGTTTCATTCCAAGGTATCTTGTGAGACTATCAATTTTAGAAATGTTACCAAGTTTAATATCATAACCAGTTATGTTATCCCCAATACTGAATAATTCCTGTGCAGATTTTAAAGAGATGTAAGCATACGCATCATCATATTTTGCCATTCCGCTTTCAAAAACTCCTGC
>CBEPPX010000387.1:0-2709 GCA_965511205.1 uncultured Ignavibacteriales bacterium
TCAAATTCTTCTTTGCTCATATCTTCCGGATAGTAATTTGCGCCAGCCGGTTTTTTCTCTGTTCCATAAAACGGGGCATCGTGTTCCAATCTATCAAACGGACTGAACATAATATTAAACAGTTCAAGCTGGTATTTAGCCTCCTCCGTATCTTGAACCATAAGATCGGTTTTTATCTCATTGTTTTTTGAATAAACCTGCTCGAGGAAAAGCTCATCCATAATTTTTGCAGCACGGTAAAGTTTTTCCACTACAATTTTCTGTCTCTCATCTAAATTACTTGCATCATATTTAAGCTCTGTTGGAGCAAACTTTGCGATCTTCTCTTTTAACATTTCCGTTCCTTCAGTCTCTTGTGTAACTCCCTTGCCAGTCTCTTCGGTTTTCTGCCCGCACCCCAAAATTAAAAATGAAAATATAAACGGCGCTATTATTAAGTACTTCATTTGTCTCACCTTTTCTAATTGGATTTAATAAAATGATAAATTTCAAATTAAGCGAACAGAAATATAAGAAGAATTGTAATTTTAGATGCGGTATTTCTCCACCCATCAAAAATATTACGTAACTAATTGTTATTCTCCTTAATTTAACAATTCAATTTTATTACTTTGAACAAAAATAGGTGGAACTATGAAACAACTTTTAACTTATATTCTTCTTACAGTATTTATAGCAACCGGGTTAACTCAAACGCTCGAAAGAAAAGATGTTGCAGATAAATATCAGTGGAATCTAGCTGACATCTACCCAACTGTTGAAGCATGGCAGGCAGATGTTGATATGCTTAACACAGAAGTGGAAAAACTTGCAGAATTTAAGGGGAAGCTTGGCGATAGCTCTGAGAGCCTGCTGAAAGCAATGCGAACAGGCAACGATCTTGTTAAAACTCTCTATAGAGCATGGACTTACGCCAGCAATCTTAGTAATGAGAATTTAAATATTTCTGAGAACCAGGCAATGATGCAGCAAATGAGTGCACTTGGTACAAAGCTTGGGGAGGTTACAGCTTTCATGGAGCCGGAAATACTTGAAATTCCCAAAGAAAAAATTGATCAGTTCTTTAACGAGCAACCGGATCTGAAAAATGATTTTGATATGTATATAGATAATATACAGAGACTTCGCGAACATACTTTAACAGAAGCAGAAGAAAAAATACTTGCAAGCTTTGGTTTGATTGCCGGAAACCAGAACGAAGTTTATGGAATATTCAATAATGCTGAAAAACCTTTCCCAAAAGTAACTCTCTCAACGGGAGAAGAGGTTGAGTTAACTTCATCAGCATACACAAAATACCGTACAGCGGAAAATAGAGAGGATAGAGAAAAAGTAATGAAAGCATTTTTTGAAAGCTACGGTGATTTCAAAGAAATGCTTGGTGTGAACCTTGGCGGACACATAAAAAAGAATTGGGTTTATGCAAAAAACAGGAAATATTCATCCGTTTTAGAAGCAGAATTAAATTCAGATAATCTTCCTGTTTCGGTTTATACAACCCTAATCGAGCAAGTGAACGAAAATCTTCCCACACTTCATCGTGCACTCGATCTTAAGAAAAAAATGTTGGGTTTGGACGAGTTGCATTACTATGATCTTTATGTGCCCTTAGTTGAGAAAGTTGATATGAGTTTTACAATTGATGAAGGACAAAAAGTTTTGCTCGATGCTTTAAAACCTTTGGGTAACGAATATGTTACAACTTTACAAAAATCTTACGATGATAGATGGATCGATTATATGCCGACTATTGGTAAAAGAGGCGGAGCTTACTCATCTGGTAATGCCTATGATGTCCATCCTTACATTTTGATGAATTGGACCGATGATTTTAACTCTTTATCAACACTTGCACACGAATTGGGACACACGATGCACAGTTACTTCTCTAATAAAACTCAGTCATTTGCGAAATCAGATTATAATATTTTTGTCGCAGAGATTGCTTCAACCGTAAATGAAAATCTTTTGAACAATTACATGGTTGAGAACGCAAAAAGTGATGAGGAGAAGCTCTTCATTCTTGGCAGCTATCTTGAGTTACTGAGAACAACAATCTATCGCCAAACATCTTTTGCAGAGTTTGAGTGGGAAATTCACAAGAAGGTTGAAGCTGGCGAACCGTTAACAGGCGAGAATATGTGCGAAATGTATTATGACATAGTAAAAAAATACTATGGGCACGATGCAGGGCGATGCGTGGTAGATGATTACGTTCAGTATGAGTGGTCTTTTATTCCTCACTTCTACTATAACTACTACGTGTTCCAATATGCAACTTCACTTATTTATGGAACAGCACTAGTTGAAAAGATGGTTGAGGATGGGCAGCCGGCTATTGATGCTTACTATAACATCCTTAAAGGCGGCGGATCGAAATATTCACCTGAATTGATAAAAGATGCGGGAATTGATCCTATGTCTCCTGAACCTGTCGCACTAACTATGCAAAAGATGAACAAGGTAATGGACCAGATGGAAGAGATATTGGATAAGATGGGTAAGTAAAATAATTTCTTTAAGGGACTGTCATGGTTAAGCTTTGACAGTCTTTTATTTTCTCATCACAAAATACGCTTCATATCCCTGAAGTATTATTTAAAAAACTCCTTTCTTTCACTATCAGCCCAAATTGTGTTATTATTAACTATCATATTTAAGGCAAAATGATATGGATAATGTTCAACTAATAACCGTGTTGCTAGTTAT
>CBEPPX010000388.1:0-2704 GCA_965511205.1 uncultured Ignavibacteriales bacterium
GCTAAACTGCCGTACCTGTAACGGGTACCGCGGGTTCGAATCCCGCCCTCTCCGCTCATTCCTTATAATTCCTTGTAATTAAATAATTTAACAAATGTGGCAAAATACAAAGTGCCATATTTGTGCCATTTTATTATTTTACAATAAGGAAAAGGAAGGATTATTATGGCTGTACCAAAGGTTAAGCTTCGTGAAAGAAAGGATACAAAAGGAGTTTCCTACTTTATCGACTATACTTTAAATGAAATAAGACATAGACAAAATGTGGGGACCAATAAAAATACTGCTTTAGAGATTTGCGAAAGCGTTCAAGCTAAATTATCGCTTGGACAATTCGATATTTACTCACATTCAGAAGAAACTATTTCTCTAAAAGAGATAACTTTGAACTTTCTCTCATCCAAAAGAAATCATATAGGAGCTTCATCACTTAAAAGATATCAGAACTATCTTGATAAGTTTGTTGAATATATGGAGCAATACTTCCCTGCTCCTTCGCTGAATATCAGGGAAATAAAAGCAAATTATATCGAAGAGAGTTTTAATTATTTTCTAGAGAATGAAATCACAAATAAAAAGAAGTGGGAACCAAAAACTGTAAATGGATTAAGAACAGTACTAATTCAGCTTTTTAACTATGGAATAAAACAAAGTAATCTTTCATCTAATCCTGCAAAAGACACAAAAACCTTTCGTGAAAATAGGAAAAGCATTGTGGAGTATTTTACTGATGAAGAATTGGATAAGATCTGGGTCGAATTAGATGAGTACTGGGTTGAGCCATTGAAATTTATTGTTCATACTGGGCTACGTAAAGGAGAATGGATTAATCTAAAGTGGAATAATGTAACTTTAACAGGAGAGAATCCTAGTATTACAATCGAATCTTCGGGTTCCTGGCAAACAAAAACAGGTGAATCAAGAGTTATTCCCTTAAATAAAATAGCTTTAGAAATTATCAAAAAGCAGGAAGGTAGAAACTCGGAATATGTATTTACTCAAAAATATGGGTCAATGATTCATCCCGACAGACCTTATCATAAACTAAAAACTGCATTAAAAAATCTTGGACTTGAAGGAGATATTCACAAGCTTCGACATACTTTTGCAAGCAAACTTGTTATGGAAGGAGAAGGCCTTTATACCGTTTCACAATTATTAGGACATTCAGATATAAAAACTACTCAGATATATGCTCACCTAGCACCCGATTATTTGAAAGAGAGTGTTAAGAAATTGGAATGATTCTGGGCGCACTCATTTTTGCGGAAGGATTTGCTTGATGGTTACTTTTGAAAAACACTGTCCGCGTTGAGCGGCTTGATATTTCCAATAAGTAAAAAACAGATTATTTTATCCTGACTATTAACTTATCAGGAGGTATCAATGTATTACACAGGCATCGATCTTCATAAATTTACTTCTTATCTTACTACTGTCGATTCAGTTGGTAAGATTATTAAACGAGCTGATCTTAAGAACGTTGACCATAACTTTATTCAGTATTTTGATTCAATACCTGGTCAGCATAAAACTACCGTCGAATCAACTATGACCTGGTACTGGCTTAATGATCTTCTTAGTTCGATTAACATCCCACTTACTCTTGCTCACGCTAAATATGTTAAAGCTATTGCCTATGCTAAAGTTAAAACCGATAAAGTTGATTCCCATACCCTCGCTCAGCTTCTAAGAATGGACTACATTCCCGAAGCTTACAAAATATCAAAAGATAAACGAGTGCTGCGTGATGCGCTTCGCGCAAGACTGAAAATCGTTCAGCGCCACACTTCGGTTACCAACTCTATGCATCTGCTGCTTGCTAAATATAACTATGATTCTCCTTCACAACTCACCGGTATTGCTGATTATCAGTATGAACAACTAGCTGAGGTTGAACAATTACTTAATGAACAAATACTTGATTTAGAGAAACAACTCTATCCTTCGCTAATTCCCAACGAAGATATCCAACGACTACTTTGGATACCGGGAATAGGGAAAATGAATGCCTTTAACATTGTTCTCGAAGTTGATGAGATCAACCGCTTCGCTGATGTAAAGAACTTCTTCTCTTACTGCCGGCTTGTTCCCTCTGCCCGTAACTCTGGTGGTAAATCTAAACAACGGTCTTCCAAAGACGGAAACAAACCTGCCTGCCGGCAGGCAGGTACCTGAAAGTTGTCTTTATGGATGCTTCTGTTCACGCTGTTCAATACTATCCGGTAATTAAAAAATACTACAACTCTAAACTCAGAAAGAAAAACAAGTTTGTCGCAAAATCTATCATCGCCAAAGAAATAGCAAAAATAGTTTACTATACATTAAAATATAAAACCAACTTTAATAACAAATTCAAAGGCATAGAACTTCAGCACAAGAAGTCCTTACAATGGCCGCGCATTACAAGCCCGGACGCATAACTGGTCCTTGACGGCCGCTGCGCTCGATTGGGAAGTAATGCGCTTGCCTGATTTATATCTGGAACTGTACCATTTGGTACAACTATCATTTTATCTTTGATAGTCAGTCCGAAAAGAGGTTTGGTTGCCTGCCCGCCATTGGCGTGGCCATACTGGTAACCGAATAGATATGATGGCATACGTTGTTAGAGTTGAGATCAATTATCAGTTTATCAAAGAACTATACACCTGCCTGCCGACAGGAAGGAATATTTATTTGCTCGAATTACTATATCTACTTG
>CBEPPX010000389.1:0-2696 GCA_965511205.1 uncultured Ignavibacteriales bacterium
TGAATCGGTATGAAGCTGACCGGTTAGTAGGAGACTTTTATCTTCAATGTTCTGACCAAATAATAAAGCTGGTAATAACAGAAACGAAAAGACAAATCTGTGAAATAATATTTTCATCATAAACCTTTTAACAATCAATTTCTAATAAAGTTCTGATTATTAACAATATCAAACCCAAAAAGCAGACCGCCATAAAATCTCCATTCTTTACCGTAAGTAATAGTCTGGCGGTTTACAATCCTCTCGAATGTATCGAAACCGTACGATGCGTTAAAGAAAAGCGCTGATGGGAAAAGGTAATATGAATTCATATGAATTCTGATTTCGGCACCAGCTCCCTTTTTGAAACTTTCAATATCAGGAATATCGCCCGTCCACGCATTTCCAATATCTGCATGGAAGGAGAGAAATATTTTATCAAAATACAGGAATGCGAATTTTGTATCTATGTTGCGCCATAAAGGAAACCTGTAAGTTAGATTAAGCCAACCGATTTCATTACCACTTATCGCATAGAAAGGATAGGATTTAAATCCGATGAGTCCGCCAAGATAAAAATCGAAAAAATCTGCAACCGGGGGACCTAAGATTGAACCTAAACGGAGTCGTGCTGATAGAGTATGATCAGACCAAAGAGGAAAATATAAACTTGCATCCAGCTCAAGCCGGTGGAAATTGAAATTTTTATAAGCAGGTTTTAACAGCCCGTCTTCAATTGTGTATTCACCCTCTTCATTAAATTTATTCCACTCATAATCATAAATTAAATCAACTTTTAAACCGATTGGGTTGATGTCCGTATCTATTGTTCTGGCAATCGCATTGTAGGAATATTTAACCCTGAAATCTCTACCCACAAAATATGTATCATCAGTTGTGGGATAAAGAATCGGGGCGCCATCAGTTCTAATTATAAAACTTCCCAGCGTAGCAGTGTAACTGCTGTATATAAATCTTAACTCAAGATTCTGAAACCTATCGAACAATCTGTGGCGTGCAACAAAATCAAATTCAAAAAGATTATAAGTAACCTCAGTTGGTATAACCTGATCGTAAGTTACTTCGCCGCCTGATGAATCTGCTCCAAAAAATATTTCCACATCCGATTTTCTGCTGGTACTGTAAATTTCTGCAGATAACTCAGGTCTTAATCCGATTGAGCTAAGCAACGGAAGCTTGCCCCGGTAATCGAAGATAAAGAAGAGATCCCGCTCCAGCCGAGTATTGATAGAAGCACCCGCAAAAAAAGCATAACGGTTTAACATATCGCTTGAAGTAACGTATAACCCGGGTTTAACTTTTTGAAGGAAATTATTTGCAGTGTTGTAATTATCTATCCTTATGAATGGGAAGATGGTTAGCCGCGAAAATGCACCGCCGTAAATTTCCTCTTTATAATCCGGTGTTTCATAATCATTAAAATTATTAAGCGAGTTAATGTCGAAGTTAGAAATGTCACCGTTAGGCAGATCTTTATCCAGCGGTGGATTACCAGTTGCCACGTAGCTGCTTACCGATTCTTTTTTTTCAATTTCATCTTTACCGATAAAAAATATTTTATATCCTTCTGAAGTGTAACCTGCGTAAGTTAAATCACCTTTATCATTAACTGAAGGCATAAAAGCTCCGCCAATAACATTGGTAAGCTGTTTCTTTTCTTTTGTTGCAGGATTGTAAGAATAAATATTAAATATTCCTGTTTCATCTGATGAATAAATAATATTTCCATCTTTATCAAAAACAGGATTGCGTTCATCATTTTCTGTTGCAAAGATAAATTCGTGTTTACCCCCTTCAGCACTTATTTTTGAAATATCCCTTGTGTGATGATATGAGTAATCAAAAATTATATATGAATCATCATTAGAAAATTTGGGATTATAAACTTGTTCACCGTTTTCAAAAAATGAAAGCCGTTTAAAATTTTTACCGTCTATATCAACAATGCCAAGGTTTGTTGTTCCATCCTTCTGGAAAAGGAAAACAATTTTTTCCCCGTTATTTGAAAGAGAAGGCTGGTTTGCACGAAGATTATTTGTTAACCTTATTTCTTCTTCCTCATTAAGGTCATAAATAAAAAGATCGTGCACGTTGTAACTATGCGGGTTATCTTCAGTAATTTTCGAGTAAAGAATTTTCTCCTCACCGGGAATCCAGCTGTAAGTTGAGCGAACCCCGCTTACCAGCAATTTATCTTTATCAGTTTTTAAATTATATTCATAAAGAGATGATGGGCTAAAATAATCTGATGATTTGTTGGATACATAGCAAATAGTTGAAGAGTCATCCCTGAACGAAGGATAAAAATTACCAAAACCAGTTTCTTTAACCTTCTTTCCTTCCAGCAGGTTTTCTAAAACATCTTTGCTCCGCTTACTATAATCTTCAACAAGAAACTCCTGCCATTCATTATAAATTTCTATTCCATCTTTACCAAGCACATCATCAAACGCTGCATCAATTGTAAAATTGCCAAAGCTGCCCAGCGCCCTGGTTATTTTTCCAAGTTTATCTTCACCATATTTTTGAGCAATGTACCTTGTTAAAGCAAATCCTGAATTATAAACCGATTCGTTACCAAGACTTGTCTTTCCGAAAACTCCCATTTGTTCCCACGTTAACATATTTCCATCGAGTACATAACTTCTAAGAATCATATCGCGGTGAGAATCCCAATTATCATAATCAAATTCTTT
>CBEPPX010000390.1:0-2687 GCA_965511205.1 uncultured Ignavibacteriales bacterium
CAATGACGCTTGCGTTATTCGATCTTGATGAAGGAACAGTTACATTCTGCCGTGCCGGGCATATGCCTATACTTACAGCCAGCAATGGGACTGTGGAATCTTACCGCACCCAAGGGATTGGTGTAGGATTGGAAAAAGGTGTAATCTTTGAGCGCTCGCTTGTTGAAGAAAAACTAAAGCTAAATTCCGGGCAGATCTATGCTTTTTTTACAGACGGGGTAACCGAAGCAATGAATGAGGCAAATGAACTTTTTGGTGAAGATAAACTAACTACAATTCTTAAGAACAAATCTACACACCGCTCTGCAGAAATTATGGAAGAGATATTGCAATCTTTAAATACCTTCCGTGGTGCAGCTAAAGTAAATGATGATATCACAATAGTAATTGTGAAAGTGAAATAAAATATGATTTTAACTTTTCCCCATTACCATTTCTGCAAACAAATTTGCCCACTAATTAACTTTTAATTTTTCTTTATCTTTATTATTATATTATCAACCTAAAAAATATGCGGAGGATTTAAATTGAAAGTAAATATTATATCAAATGTTTTGCTTCCTTTAATTGCCATTGCGTTTTTTGCCGGCTGCGGTACTGATTATGAATCTGAAATTATTGGTAGTTGGAAAGATAAGAACAGTAATGTTGTAGAGTTTTCTGCAGATGGCGTTGTTAAAGGATTGGCAAGAAATGTAAATAAAGAAATTGTAGATAGTACATTTAGGATTAATAACGATTCTTTATTTATTGAATTTCTTGTTGCACCCGAACCACGCAACATAAAGGGATCGTTAGAGTTTAAAATTCAAAAACTAAATAGTGATTCTCTGATCCTTTACACATCACTTGGAAATTTGAATTATGGCAGGGTAACCAAATAATTCCTGAACACTTAATATTCTGCTTGGTTTTATTAATAATATAAACTAACAGTTGTGTAATACAAATTGATTTTATATAAATAACTCAATTAAATTTATTAATAATTTATGAGGTAGTTATAAAGAAGAACTTTACGCTTAGGATATATATTGTATCCGCGTTGTTCCTCTGTCTTACCAGTTTTATTTTATTTGAAAATTAAAAATTTACCCAATTATATTATGTAGAACTAATAGGGAACTTAAGACCAATCAGGAATTTTACACTTGGTTTCAATTTAATCCTTTAACCGGCTAATAATAACCACTTTAGTTATATAGTTCTTAGAGTTATATTTTAAAAACACAATTTGAAAGAGGAGAGAGAAATGAGACCAGTTTTGTACATTCTTTGTTTGGTTTTCAGTTCTGTAACAATCATTGCCCAGCAGGCAAGCGACTACTTCCCAAATCAAACCGGGTTTATATGGAATTACAGAGCTACTCCTCTTGATTCACTTAATAACAATATTGATTCACTTGCATTTTTCAGAAAGGATTCATTTGCAGTTTCTGCTGATTATCAAGGTAAACTTGCTAACGTAGTTCCATCAAAATCAGGTCCGTTACAAACAATATTATTTCAGCCTTATAGCGATTCATTATTTTTTCATTTTTCCGGAACAGACGGCTATGAATATTTCCGTGTTGGAGCACTGGAATTCTTTCTTATATCTATAGATTCGATTCTTTCTGACCCAAACTTTAGCTTTGTCGATTTTTTCTATTCTCTCGAAGACTGGTATTCTGTTTACAGGTTTGGTGCAAATGTAAATCAGGAATACACTATAATCTCAGTCGATACTACTATTACCAGTATAAGTAATTTCCCATTAAGGTTTGAGTATCTTGGAGAGCGTCTAAATGATGAAACTATCAATACAGAGATTGGAACTTTTAGTTGTAAAAAGTTCATAATAACCTGGAAGGTTAGTGTACTTTTCGGACCAATTTCCGTAAAATTATTATCAACCGAAAACACCTTGTGGATTGCTGAGGATAACTGGGTTGTGCTGGATATAATTCCGACAAATCATATAGATTTAAACTTACTTGGAATTGACCCGTTTTCCATCCCAGGATTGAAGACAGAAGTAATTGATAACATTGTAAGTGCAGATGAAGAACCTAACATTCCAAAAGCAATTAATCTTTACCAGAATTATCCTAATCCATTCAACCCATCAACAACAATAAAATATCAGATTACGGAAAATGTATTCGTGATTTTAAAAATTTACGATATCCTGGGAAATGAAGTTATAACTTTAGTGAATGAAGAAAAATCAGCAGGAAGTTATGAGATTGAGTTTAATGCAAGCAGTCTTCCCAGCGGAGTTTATATGTATAAGATAGAAACCGCTGGTTTAATTCAAGCGAAGAAGATGATGCTTATAAAATAAAATTATCTTAACCAGTTCATTTAAAACCATGCGTCAAATGATGCAGGGGATTTTTATTATCACTTAAATACCTTCGGTTTTTTCATGCTTTTGTTTCAACAATACTACAAGTTTAAACTGATGGCATCATCAAAATTATTGTTTTTTACATATTATCAATTTAAAAGCCAAAAGCCGATAGTGGAAACTATCAGCTTTTTATAAAATCAACGAAAAAAAATCCTCAGTCTAAGCTGAGGATTAATATTGTAAAATGCAGCATGTAATACAGAATAACGGATAGTGAACTATTTACGGTCTGCTTGTTGCTTTCCAAAATAACAACTTACTTTCCAGTTCTGGATAAAATGGATGGATAAAC
>CBEPPX010000391.1:0-2672 GCA_965511205.1 uncultured Ignavibacteriales bacterium
AAAGAAATAAATTACCGAATAGTGCAGCGCCATATTCCCTGGCAGTAAACATTCCTCCATCACCTAATGTAGCACCAAATATTGAAAGTAATCTATCCGGAATGGCAAGAAAAAGAATACCGAAAGCAAGACACACTAATGCTTTAATAATCATCAATTTTCTGAAACTCATATCTTTTATCTCCTCTGCTATAATTGTTAGTTTATTTTAATCTTACTTCATCAACACCATCTTCTTCGTTTCAACAAATTCTCCTGCTTGCAGTTTGTAGAAGTAAACACCGCTGTTAATATTGGTAGCACTGAAATCCACATTATGTGAACCTGCTACAAGGTTAGAATTAATTAGTATTGCAACTTCCTCTCCAAGAACATCAAATACTTTCAAGCTAACTTTAGAATCAACAGCTAAGTTAAAGTTAATTTTTGTTGATGGGTTAAAAGGATTAGGATAGTTCTGCTCTAAAGAAAATACATCAGGTATTGTAACTTCAACCTGAATTTCATCGGAGTATTCGAATGTACCATCCAGATCAATTTGTTTCAGTCTATATGAGTAATATCCTGATTGCAAACCAGCATCGGTGAAACTGTAACTGCGTGGTTCAGTTGTTGTACCAAAACCGGGAATAAAGGCAATCTTTTCAAAACCTTCATCGTTAACACTCCTCTCGAGTTCAAAACCGCTATTGTTCAACTCAGTAGCCGTACTCCATTTCAATTCAATGTTTCCATTTTTGGCAAATGCAGTAAAGCTCGATAGCTCAACAGGTATTAGTGTATCAGTAAAAATCCATACACCTCCATTTGTTGAGCCGGTAACACAGACCATTATTTTATTATCGTAAGTTATAATTTTATTTGAGCTGAACGTTAGATTGTGATTCACAAAACTCGCACCACCATCAGTGGATTTAAACACGCCGCCATTACCAGAAATGTAAATATCCTCAATCAAATCGAGCGTTGCTCCACGCTTAGCTGCCGATTGATTACTCATTGTAGTCCAGGTTAATCCACCATCCGTTGATCTATCAAACGGATATGGGGAATTAGTTGTAGCAGTATAAAGAACATTTGATGATGTTTGCAGAATTTCCCAAACCCTTACAGGATTTGTGGAAGCTCCGAAAGTGATTCCGCCATCCGTTGATATAAAAAATCCGCTTGCAGAAGTTGAAGAGGCACCTGCATAAATAATATTGGCATTGAATTTATCAACTTTAATTTCAACAATTGTGAAAGTCTGTAACGCTGTGTTTGTAAAAGTGGTACCAAAATCGGTGCTGCGCCAGATGCCCCCATTCGTTGCACCAACAAAAATATGCCCATTCCTCCCACAAGCGACAGAATTAACATTATTTCCGCCAAATGTTCCCGAAGGGACAGTTGTAAAGTTTTGACCGCCATCGGTTGATATCACTAAACCGTTAGATACATTTGCCACATAAACGTTATTCAAAGAGTCACAGGCAATGTACAGATAGTTTGATGCACCGGTCGAAAACATATTAGTCCAAGTTTCCCCGCCATCGGTTGATTTAAATATTCCCCTGTTAGAACCTATGGTTCCGGCATATACATTTCCGGCATAATCTTTCCCAATTGACCACATCGAGAAACCATCGACTTTCCTAACCCAGGTTTGTGATAAGATTATTTGGGACGAAAATAAAACTATAGTTAAAACAGAAAAGCAGTTCTTCCAGGATAAGAGGTAAAAAAACTTTTTCATAATCTTCACCCTTTCATTTTTTTATAATTATGTTACTTTGAAACACCCCGGAATAGAGAGAGGATACTCCCTTTAGTTTCCTATTTTATAAATTACATTAAACCTAAGGAGAAATGATTATGGTAAGAATATTCTGGAAAGTACTATAAGCCGCTCCACAACCTCCTCTGAAGGTGTAGATAATAATTACAAATTCAAATTGCTAATAATAATTAATATAAGCAATTAACTTGTTGGAAGTCAAAAGTTGACAAATAAAAACCTACCAACCTTCATTGAACCAGGTCATCCACAAAGAAAGAGTGTAACCGTAGAACCGATGACCTACGGAATGCTGTTAAGAGGTTGGATTAAATGGAGAGTTAATAAAACCCCCGCCTATTTTACTAAGCAGGGGTTGGGAATTGGTTGATTAGCAATTAGAATTTAATATAAGAGCCTTGGTGTTTATTGTTGATTGATTTGTATTCAATTGTAAACACTCCAATTGCTTGGTGGTTGCTAATAAGTTCTTGGCTTACCTTTGTATTATTCTTGAAGTTTGTAATTTTTATTAAACGCGTGTCAAAAAATCAAATATGAAGATTGAATAAAAAAGATATATTTACAATTTTTATTTACTTGCGCTTGCAGACATATCTTTAGAGAAAATAGTATATTCAACCAGCAATAGAAATAAAGGGAACGTCACACTTAATAATATTTGAGTATCTAAACCGATAATACATTCACCCTTGATTAGGTTTAGCGAATTAAATATTAAGAAAATTATCACTCCCAAGGAAAAGCTCTGTAACATTCCGAAAATCCAAAATATTTTTACGTTGTTCATAATAATTTCCTTTTAGAGTTCTTTATGAGATATTCATTGTAAATATGAGTGCTCATTCTTCTAACTTTTTGATTTTCGTCATTGGATGCCAGTTTCTTAACTTCC
>CBEPPX010000392.1:0-2668 GCA_965511205.1 uncultured Ignavibacteriales bacterium
ATATTGAAACCCTGAAGGATTATGTAACAAATGATTTTGAGGAAATAGTTTTTAGCGATTATCCGGCGATTGCAAATATTAAAGCTAAGCTCTATGAGTACGGTGCAGAATTTGCATTGATGACGGGAACCGGTTCAACAGTTTTTGGAATTTTTAGAAACCTGCAAAAGGCAAGAAAAGCAGAAGAGATTTTTTCCCAATCAAATTACACTTACCTGAACAACCCTTTTGAAACTGGAATTATTACCTGACAGCAGGCTCTGAATATTCAATAAAACCTTTTGTTGCATTCATTTTTATTCTTATTCCAAATGGAATGGTTAGCTTATCTTCAATATGCCCATGCGGGAATGTATAGATAACTGGAATGTTTAATTTATGAAGATAATCATCCATCACTTCCCCAAGTGTTAGGGTCCTTTTCGAAGGGTCATGCTCATAACAATCAACAAATCTTCCAAGAATTAATCCGTTAATTTTCCGGAAAGTTTTCAGTAATCTCAACTGGTTTAAAATTCTGTCAACTTTATAAGGCAGTTCACCCACATCTTCCAACAAAAGAATTTTATCTTTAAGAGAAGGAAAATATTCCGTACCAATTAAACCAGCTAAAACTGCCAGGTTACCTCCAACAATTCTTCCGGCAGTACCACCTTTTGTAATACCTGGTAACTTATCATCATTAGGATATTTTAATCTGCCCATTTTTTTTGTAGAAGAGATAAGTTTCCAGAAATTTTCTTCGGTATAAGCACTAATTTTATTTGAAAAATCACTGGCAACCATTGGACCTGCAAAAGTAACAAGGTCCGCTTTCTGCAAAAAAGCCATTTGAAGTGCAGTAATTTCGCTGTAACCCACGAAGATTTTTGGATTCTCCCTTATCAATTTATAATTGATTTTATCCAGCAATCGCGAAGCCCCGTAACCACCGCGGACACAGAAAATTGCTTTAACGTTTTTATTTTTGAACATGGAATGAAGATCATCAAGACGTTCCTGGTCGCTGCCGGCTAAATAACCGTTAGTTTTTCCAACATTTTTCCCAATTTCAACTCTATAACCCAGTTTCTCTAAATAATTTATCCCACTCTTTATCGAATCTGTCTCATTAGGTGTAGAAGCAGGAGAAATAATTCCAATTACATCCCGCTTTAACAGTTTTTTTGGTTTGATGATTTTCATATCCAATCTCAATAATGGATTTATCGCACAATTGCCAGCGAATTTAAGTATTAGAAATTTATAAGACAAATTTAAGTTTACATCATAAATATCCAATTTTGTTCTAAAAGAAGATAAAATTCTCCATTATTAATTATTTATTAACAAACTATTGCTGAATTGAATTTTTATAAGGATTTTATTACTTAGAAATATAAATATTAAACATTGATATCAATTGTAAATTATTTCGTATGATTTTTTCTTTGTGTAATCCAAATCACGTATTGTAAAGTAAGCGATAAAACTTACTCACTTATAAAAATCAATTTTATTATATTGTTGACATACAATTACTTAATATTTTCAGATTTTCTTTTATGAGCAAACAAAAGATTCTCTATATTTGTGGTACCCTCAATCAAACTACGCAGATGCATAAAATTGCACAGGAGTTACCGGAATATGATGCTTACTTCACTCCATATCATGCTGATGGGCACGAGGTTATAAAAATTGTAATTCGTACTGGAATACTAGATTTTACTGTTCTGGGAGGACAGGCAAAAAACAAAACTCTTAATTACATTAAAGCTAACAGTTTAAAACTGGATTATGAGGGGAAGCAAAATAATTACGAACTTGTTTTTACCTGCTCTGATATGCTCATTCCTAAAAACATAAGAGACTCTAAAATAATACTTGTTCAGGAAGGAATGACTGATCCTCCCAACTTCGCATATAATTTGATAAAGAAATTTAATTTTCCTCTATGGCTGAGTGGAACAGCCACTACCGGGCTGTCGAATCAGTATGACATTTTTTGTGTTGCCTCCAACGGTTACAGGAACAAATTTATCTCTGAAGGAATTGATGAGAAGAAAATTGAAGTTACAGGCATACCGAATTTTGATGCATGTGAAAAATACTTGGATAACGATTTCCCATACCACGGATATGCACTTGTTGCTACTTCCGATATGAGAGAAACTTTAAAGTATGAAAATAGAAAAAAATTTATAAAAAGAGCTGTTGAAATTGCTAACGGAAGAAAGTTGATATTTAAACTTCATCCTAACGAGAATATTGCGAGGGCAACAAAGGAAATAGATAACTATGCACCGGGTTCACTTGTATTCCATCTTGAAAACATTGACCAGATGATTGCTAATTGCGATATTTTGATTACACGTTTTTCGACCGTTGTTTATATTGGGCTTGCACTAGGAAAGGAAGTTTTTTCTGATTTTGATATTGATGAACTAAAGAGACTTCTCCCTGCGCAGAATGGTGGTAAATCTGCTTTTAACATTGCACATGTTGCAAGGCGATTACTTGCCGAACCTGAGAAATCAAATGTTTACATTATGGATAAAAATTTCATCCCAAAGCGTAAACTGATTCAGCGAATTAGAACAAAACGTAAGCTGTCAGGATCTAAAAATTCTATCTAAGATTATAATTATTTGACACTTCTCTACAGCAGAATAAATATTTTAAAATG
>CBEPPX010000393.1:0-2667 GCA_965511205.1 uncultured Ignavibacteriales bacterium
TATTTACATATTGGTCATACAAAATCTATCTGTTTGAATTTTGGCTTAGCCGAAGAATACACTGGATTGTGCAACTTAAGATTCGATGATACAAATCCTACAAAGGAAGAGATGGAATATGTTGAATCGATAAAGAAAGATATAAAATGGCTTGGATTTGATTGGGAAGATAGAGAATATTATGCATCCGATTACTTCGATCAACTATATGAATTTGCGACAAAGCTTATTAAAAAAGGTATAGCTTATGTTGATTCTTTAAGCGGTGAGGAAATAAAGAAATACCGCGGCACACCAACTGAACCTGGTAAAGATAGCCCTTATAAAAATCGCCCCATTGAAGAAAACCTTGATCTTTTTGAAAAAATGAAAGCTGGTGAGTTTAAAGACGGTGAATATGTTTTGAGAGCTAAGATTGATATGAGCTCGCCAAATATGAATATGAGGGATCCGATTCTTTACCGTATAAGACACGAGTCGCATCATCGCACGGGGGATAAATGGTGCATCTATCCTATGTACGATTGGGCACATGGGCAATCGGATTCGATTGAAGGAATTACACATTCACTCTGTACGCTTGAGTTTGAAAATCATCGCCCGTTATATGATTGGTTTGTTAAAGAACTTGAAATTTATCCCCCCCAACAAATTGAGTTTGCAAGATTGAATGTAAGCTTTACAGTTATGAGTAAGCGAAAGCTTTTAGAACTTGTAGAGGAAGGATATGTGAATGGTTGGGATGATCCAAGGATGCCTACAATTTCAGGCTTGAGACGAAGAGGATACACACCGGAATCTATTAGAAATTTTTCTGAAAAAAGTGGTATTGTTAAAAGAAACGCGCTTACGGATGTAGCTTTATTGGAGCATAGTGTTAGGGAAGAATTAAATAAAAAAGCGAAGAGAGTTCTAAGTGTACTTAATCCTTTAAAAGTTGTAATTGAAAATTATCCTGATGATAAAATTGAAGAACTTGAAGCGGTAAATAATCCTGAAGATTCTACAATGGGAACAAGAAAGCTTCCTTTTTCAAAAACAATCTTTATTGAGAATGATGATTTCCAGGAATATCCGCCAAAAAAATTCTTCCGGCTTGCACCTGGAAATGAGGTACGTTTAAGATATGCATACATTATTAAATGCGAAGAAGTGATTAAAGATCAAAAAACCGGAGAAGTAATTGAACTACGTTGTTCTTATGATCCTGAAACAAAAAGCGGTACAGGCACGAGCAATAAAAAAGTAAAAGGAACTATACACTGGGTTTCCGCTGAGCATGCTATTGATGCAGAGATTAGGTTATATGATAGACTTTTTACAGTTGAAGATCCGTTAGGTGATAAAGATAAAGATTACAAAGAGTTAATAAATCCTCATTCGCTGGATATAATTAAGAATTGTAAACTTGAGTCATCACTAAGTAATGCTGAAAAAGGTGAAAGATTTCAGTTTGAAAGGTTAGGATATTTTTGTGTGGATAGTGTTGATAGTTCAAAGGAGCGATTAGTTTTCAACAGGATCGTTCCCTTGCGCGATACCTGGTCTAAGATTGAAAAAGCTCAGAAAAAGTAAAGCTAATCAATTTTAAAGCATTTTATTTTATTAACAGCGTCCTGATATTTTATAAATCTTTAACATCTCCAGAACTCTCTTGACTCCTTCTCTATCAAAAGGATTGGTAATGTTCCTGGCATTTTTATATTTCCTTATGCTGCCTGTTAGCTTACCAAGCTTGTCAACCATTTTCTGAACGATGCTGCCATTGTCCTCAATTTCATATTGACCTTCCTCGCCAATAAAAGTGCGTCCCATATTTTTACCTGAAGAATTTGTTGAAGAATAATTACTTAAATAAGATTCAGCTCTTCGTAATCATCTAAACCCAGTTCATCGAAATCCATATCTTCAAACTCTGTATCATCAATCATATCATAAATCTCTTCTTCATCAATATAATCCGGATCAATATTAGGAGGATCGCCGGATAGATCAGCAAAGTACTCCTCATTATAAAATGAGTCGTACACCTGATGGTTTTGTAAATGCTTTTTCATAATCTGCCTCTTTTATTAAGTTATGATTAATGAATAGGGACAACTATAATGCCATAATAATACTATTACCAATTATTACTAATTATTCCTCATTTTATCATTTTTTTAACGATTCAAGGAATTTTTATGAGAAAGTCTTTTTACCGAATCTGTACTTGGTGAATGATATTGAAACATTGGTTTAAATTAGGAAGAAATTACTGGGGATATAATTTATTATTAAACGAAACGACAATTTTTGTTTGAAGATTACTAGATCAAATCAGGTTTTATAATTTTGCTATTGATATTAAAAAATATAAAACTCCAAAATAAATAAAACTGAAATCCTTGAAGTAATTATCTTTCGGTAAGTAATAAATGGAGATGATCTTGTAGCTGCAAGTAAACTAGCTGGTTAATAAAAAATGAGAAACGTGTACAAATAAATCATTGATTCGCTAATGAATGTTCCTTAAGTTTATGTTGCTTAGTAATTCAATTAAAGAATCTTAATTCTTTCTCTGGAATTTATAATTATCAGCCGAAGTGGCGAAATTGGTAGACGCGCTGGACTCAAAATCCAGTCTGGCTTATACCAGGTGCCGGTTCGAGTCCGGCCTTCGGTACA
>CBEPPX010000394.1:0-2662 GCA_965511205.1 uncultured Ignavibacteriales bacterium
TAAACGGATCAACAAACATTGTTTCAGGATCTGGGATGATCAACATATCGCTCTCGTCAATCCTCTTCCAGCCACGCATTGATGAACCATCGAAACCGAAACCATCAACAAACGAATTTTTATCAAACTGGCTCGTAGGTACCGTAAAATGCTGCCATTGCCCCGGGAAGTCCATAAACTTTAAATCAATGAATTTGATCTTATTGTTCTTAATGAATTTAAGAACTTTTTCAACAGGTGTTTCTGTATTAGCCATGCTACATTCCTTTTAATTATTATTTTTATTTAGATATTAATTTCGGTTGTTTCTTTAATTGCAGAAAGAACAAAAGTAGTGTTGGTGCTGATAACCCCGGTCCAGGTTTGAATTTCACTAAGCAGTTTTTCAAGCGATTCGGTATTCTTAACAGCAACTTTTAATAAATGAGAGCCTTCCCCCAAGACTGAATAACACTCAATAATATTTGGATGTTTTTCTACATGCTTTATTAAGGCTTTATAGTGCTTTGATGAATCCATCATAACCATAATAAATGCCAGTATATCAAACCCGAATGCCTGCCTTTTTACTTTTGTATAATAGCCTTCAATAATCCCATTAGTTTCAAGCTTTTTTAATCTGTCACTAACAGAGGGGATGGATAATCCAACCAGCTCGGCAAGCTCGTTACGTTTTGTTCTTCCGTTTTGCTGAAGTGTCCTGAGTATTTTCAAATCCAGGTTGTCAAGCATAATACCCTTAATTATTTAGGATAAATATAAAATTAAGTCTTGAACATAAGGTAAATGGGCTAATTTACCAAATTATTTTAGGAAGAATGGATTTTTTCTAATTGAAAAGAATAAAAAATGAAGGTTTTTTAACTTTTTGAGATCCCGAAGGGTGTAAAGGCAATTTTTTGCTGCTTTACCTTATCGAACATTCTAAGATTTTTCTCAAGCCTCTCCAGCAGTTTATGATAAAGATGATATTGCACAGCAGCGTGATTGATCGATTTTATTTTTACTCCCAGTAATTCAAGTCTGAACTGGAGGTCTGTATCCTCTCCGATAGAAGGATTTTCATAACGTTCATCAAATCCGTTTACTTTAATTATGTCTTCTTTAAACACTGAAAAATTACAACCGAGTATTCCCCGGTTTTTTCTGTTAAAATATTTCAATATTAATTTATTCCTGAAATAAAATCCTTTTTCAACATCAATTGAATCACCAAACAACCCGTCCGTAATTAATCCAAAAAGATTTTTTTCAAGAAAACCCATCCGCACATTTTCTTCAGTTAGTTGATTAGTTACTTTCTGTGAGAGATTTACGCGTCTTCCTGTAAGTAGTATATTTTTTTGTGCATAATTCAGATGTCCATCAACAAATCCTCTATGGGGGATACAATCAGCATCTATGAAAATAAGATAATCCGATTCAGATTCAGTAATTGCTTTGTTAAGAATTTTGTTTTTTCTGAATCCTTTATCTTCATGCCAGATATGTTTTATTAAAAACGACTGATTGGCGGAAATTTTTTTTATCTCATTTACAACTTCTTCCTGCGATCCATCATCAGCAATGATTAATTCAAAATTTTGTTCAGTTTGTCTTTCAAATCCGGCAAGTACTAAGCGCAGGTAATTAATTTTTTTATAAAATGCTGCAATAACGGTTGCTTTGGGCATACAAATCTACTCTTCCTTAGCTCTTTTTTTTTTAAGCTTATCTTTTTCTTTTTTCCTGTTGTATGTTTTTTTATCCTCCTCAATCTTTGGAGGTTTTTTAGGAAGGGGGACCCGTTTTTTCTTCTTCTTAACTTTTATTTTATCTTTTTCGGGCACTGTAAAGCTTAACTCCTGCAATAATAATCAGTTCTGTTGCAACAATTTATTTCACATTACAATCTAACTTATCACAAAAAGAAAAACAAAAATGCCTTGGGAATAGTTAATTTTTATTCCTCACCATTATTAGCCGCACGGTATTCAGTCATCCCGCCCAAAACATTTTTTGCCTTAAAACCATTCTTAATTAGTATCTTTGTTGCTCTTCCAGATCTTATACCAATTTTACAGATAACAGCAATTTGATAATCTTTGTAAGCTTCCAGCTCATTCAGTCTTCCTTCGAGCTCATGCAGGGGGATATTTATTACTCCATCGATTTTACCCAGGGAGCTTTCCAGTTCAGCAGGAGTTCGCACATCCAGTAGAACAAGCGAGGAGTCACTCTGCAGTTTCTCTTTAAGTTCGGCAATACTTATAGTTGTTTCGGGATCGTTTTGTGCACACGAATAAGAAAGGAATATAACCAGGAAGAATGTGGTTAATATTCTAATCAATTTAATCCTTTTTGAAAATGATTGATGGTCTAATTTAAACCACACATCCCTGAAGCGCAACCACCTGGTGCAGGTTCAGGAATACCGCAGTTCCCGGTAGCACAGCTGCTTCCGCTAAAAGATGATGAATCGACCGATGCGCTGAATGCAGAAAATAATTTTTTATTTTTTGATGAGTTACACTTTGGGCAGGTTACTTCTTGCTGGTTTGTTGATGATTTATGTAGTATTTCAAATTTATTATTACATTCTGTACAATTATACTCAAAAACTGGCATTTTTTCCTCTTACAATATATTTAAATGATATAATTTAATTTGCGAATTATTTTAT
>CBEPPX010000395.1:0-2656 GCA_965511205.1 uncultured Ignavibacteriales bacterium
TGCCCGGTTTCATTTTCTTTACCATTTCTTCGGTAACAAGAACGGGAGCTTTTTTGCCAGGTACAAGAGCTGTAGTAATTACTATATCAGCTTCGGTAACATGTTTAAATATTAATTCCTTCTGTTTCTTAAGGAATTCTTCCGAAGCTTCTTTTGCATAACCGCCTTCATCCTGCATATCTTCATCTGTATCAACTTCTATAAATTTTCCGCCGAGAGATTGTACTTCCTCTTTAACTACAGTGCGAATATCAGAAACTTCCACAACGGCACCCAATCTTTTTGCAGTGCCTAATGCCTGCAAACCTGCTACTCCTGCGCCCATAATAACTACTTTTGCCGGAGAAATTGTTCCTGCTGCGGTCATCATTAAAGGAAATATTTTTCCTAAAGCATCTGCACACATAATTACACTTTTATATCCTGCAATGTTCGCCTGCGAACTAAGCGCATCCATTTTTTGCGCTAAAGTTGTTCTCGGGATCATATCCATCGAGATAACATTTATTTTTTTCTCAGCACATTTTTTTACAAGATCGGGATAATTGAGCGGGTAAAGGAATGTAATTAAAAGTGTTCCATCTTTCATCAGATCCAGTTCATGTTTTCCTGCTTCCGGATGATCGAGGGGACGCTGAACTTTTAACACCATATCTGCCGATGAATATAGTTCATTCAAATTATCAATAACCTTAGCTCCAGCCGATTCATACATTTCGTTTGTGAAACCAGCATTTAACCCGGCATCCTTTTCAACCTGCAGTTCAAAGCCCGCTTTGATAAATTTTGAAACTACATCGGGAACGCAGGCGACCCTGTTTTCTCCGGGCAGTATTTCTTTGGGAACTGCTATAACCATAGCTTTATTTCCTCTGTTGATATGAATAATTTTTTGACCTCGAAAATTAAACTGAACAGATGCGAATTCCAAAAAAAAGAAGCCTGAATTTGATAAATATGATTTACTACCATAAACTAATAATATCTCTTGCTATTACAGGGAAAATAAGATAGATTGATTTAGTGTTAAGGGTATCATTTTACAGGGAGTTTAAAATGAAGTTTATCATTTTTTCTTTTGTATTATTTGTATCATCTCTCCACGCTCAATCTGAATTCAGGTTTTTCATTAATAACATCAATATGCCTATGGATAACAAAGGTGTATTAGCTGATGTTAATGTTCCACCCGATGGAACTCTTGGACGATATCTTGAGTCCTCATTCCTTTTTTCAGGTGGTTTTTGGCTCTCTGGTTATAACGGAGATACTCTCTGGGCAAATGGTATGGCAACAGCATCAGTGATTGAAAACTACTTACCAGGAAATGTTGGCGTAAATCAATACGATCCTCGTTATAAAATTTATGTGGTTAAGGATAGTGACCAGCCATTCGGTGTTTCCTGGCAAGAATGGATATTTGCAGTAGAAACGGGGGCTGAGTTTTATGATGGAAATGGTGATGGAATTTATAATCCTTTTGATCTGAATGGCAATGGTGACTGGGATCCTGAAGAAGATAAACCGGACATAATGGGTTACCAGGTTGCCTGGTGTGTTTATAATGATATTGATACAACTCGTCAGAGGTTCAGTGGGATTCCACCATTAGGAATTGAGATACACCAAACTGTGTTTGGTTATTTATCTTCTTTAGCACCACAATTAAAAAATGTTTTATTCATCAGGTATAAAATTCAAAACAAGGGAACGGTTAATTCGATACTGGATTCAGTTTATTTTACTGCGTGGGCTGATGCAGATCTTGGAGTTGAACATATAGATGATCTCGTTGGTTCTGATATACTTACAAACTCCGGATTTACGTATAATTTTGAAGATGATCCCGGAGGATACGGTGATGATGTTCCTGCCTTTTTCATAAATCTTTTGCAAGGTCCATACTCCTATATACCCGGTGAAACATTTATTGATAATAATCATAATGGAACGTATGAAGATAGCATAGATACGCCGCTTGATACTGCATATAATCATCAGGGGACACTAAGGGGAATACAATTATTTCCAGGTGCTAAGAACCAAACAATGACAGCATTTACACATTATGTAAAATCTGATCCGCTTCACGGTGATCCGAATGACGAATTTGAAGCAAGAAACTATATGCTCGGTCTATTGAGATTAGGTGATCCAATAGATCCTTGCAATTACCCCTGGAGTAGTGTTTTTGGAGGTGTACCCTGTGCAACAATAAATCCTCTATACTGGTTTTCCGGAGATCCGGAAACTGAATATGGATGGCTGACTGATGCACCCACGGATCATAGGATGCAAGTGCATACAGGTCCTTTTACTCTTGAAGAAAATAAACCAATTACAATTATTATTGGCTACACAATTGGAGATGGAATAAATCCGCTTAATTCTGTTACTGTTGGTAAAGAGGTTTCAGCATTTGTTCAGCAATTTTATCAATCCAACTTTGATGATAATATTTTACCTGTTGAAGAAGAAAATAATTTAATTGTTGATGAGTTTAGATTATACCAGAATTATCCTAATCCTTTTAATCCGTTAACGAAAATAAGATTCACTATTCCGACCTCACCCTTAAATCCCTCTCCTTACCAAGGAGAGGGAAACAGGGAGAGGGTAGTTACACTAAAGATTTATGATGTTTTAGGGAGTGAAC
>CBEPPX010000396.1:0-2654 GCA_965511205.1 uncultured Ignavibacteriales bacterium
CTTTTTACCGGCGATCTTGGTAAAATTGTAGGTAATGAAAAAATAAAGCACGTGCTTGATAAAATAATTGATATCTATCCGCTTACCTTTATCGGTAAAGAAACTATACAGAAACTTGTAAATGAATTTGAAGAACATTTTTGGATTAAAGACAATAAAGGGAAATTTTTACTTGTAAATAATGCCTATGCTGAAAGTTTAGGGCTCAAATCATTCCAGATAGAAGGAAAATCATTTTTTGAGTTCATTCCTGGCTATTTAATCGATTTTTTTGATGCAATTGATAAATATATTAGGGAGACACTTAATTGCATAATTATTGATGCGTTTCCGATTACGAGAATGAGATCTGATGCGGATAAGGAAATTCTTGAACTGCCGCTATCGGATAATGATAAAAATTTGGTTGGGCTGGTAGGAATATCAAGGGAAAAAGTACAAATTCCAATACAACCAACTAATCAGGAACTACCTGCTGCCTTGGCAGAAATTATTAATCATTTTCCAAAATCGGCAGCTTTTGTTAATAAATATGGAGTTTTTAAGCAAACAAGTAAAGATTTTAGTAAATTATTTGCTAGAAAATTTAATGAACTTAGAAATCTTAACTTTTCAGATGTTTTCGCACTTGATTTAACCGATAAAATTAATCATTTTTTGCAATCGTCTGAAGATAGAATTGAAATAATTGTAGATAGAAACTTTGATTTAAATGAGTATAATAACCCAGAGCACAAAATTTATCTTACCAAAAGCTATGGACAGGGAAAAAAACTGGAGGGCTTTTCAATTTTTGTTGAACCTATTGATAATACCGATAGCCTACAATATTTAATAAAGAGTAAAGGAAAAATGTTTGATGTCTTAGTTAAAAATAATCCGGAGCCCGTTTTCATTTATGATAAAGAAAACTTAATGTTTCTTGAAGTAAATGATGCAGCGGTGGTGTTGTATGGCTATTCCAGGGATGAATTCTTACAGATGGACCTTACGGACCTTTACAGTCCCGAGGATATTCAAACTCTTTTAGATACTTCTGCAGAGGATGCTGAAAATATTTATATTACTAAAGCTTTTAGACATAAAAGAAAAAACGGTTCCTCTGTATTAGTGGAAGTTAGCAGGATTGGTTTTAAGTATAACGATAGAGACGCACATTTTAATATTGTTAAAGATATTACACAAAAAATTGAACTGGATCGAAACAACCAGCTTTCAAAAATAGTTTTTGATAATACAAACGACCTGGTTTTTATTACAGATCCTACCGGTATTATTACTTCTGCTAATAAAGCTGCATCAGAAGAACTTGGATACAGTCCAACCGATTTAGAAAATTCATCCTTTACATCACATGTACCCGATGAAGATAGGGCAACGATAAACCAGACTTTATTCCAATCCGAATTTAAAGAACGAATAAATTTAGCATCCAGATTAAAAAATTCTATTGATGAAGTTATAGAAGCAGACCTGACTATCACACCATTGCTTGATGTAAATTCAGAAATTGAATTCTATGCAATTCTTGCTAAACCGATAGTTGAAACTCCTGAATATACAGGTGAAGAAAAAATAAGGGAAGTAATAAAAGAAGTTATTGTTGAAAAACCTGTTGAACCGGTAACTACCGCCAGACAAACTGATTCCGATTTTCTTTCAAGTGTATTCCACGAAATATTAACCCCGATGAATGTTATCCTTGGGTTTGCACAGGAACTTGCTGATGGAATTGAAGACTCTACTCCCGAGCAAAAAGAAGCTGTAGAAATTATCAACCAGAACAGAATTACTTTGTTAAATACAATGAACTCAATTATTGAATTTACAGAAACTCAACAAGGGAAATCCGAACTAAATATTACTGAATTTAGAATAACCGATCTGATAGATAAACTTGATAAAAGTATTGTTGAAATAACCGGCAACCAGAATATTGAATTTGCTTACGGAAAAATATCATCTTCATTAAAATTTGAAACCGATAAAAGTAAATTCGAAAGTTTGATGAATAATCTTATCCGTCTATTTAGCCATGTTACCGATGGCAATAAGATCTATTTTTCTGCATATACTTTAGATGAACACCTTTTTATTATTTCAATTTCGGATAATTACGGTTCAACTTCCGATGAATTAAATAATTTGCTGCAGAAACTTTTCATCGATCTTAAAGATCCGAAAGAATTGGGAGTATCAAAATTAACTGCTCAAATTACTAGTACGTTATTAGAAACTTTAGAAGGAAAGTTTGTTACACAGCAAACTGATAATGGAAAAATTGAATCAGGTTTCCAGTTTCCTATAAAGATGGTTAAAGAACATGAAACTATTCCCGATTTTGAAACTGAGGATGAATCAATAATTGAAGAAGAGACACAAGTTGATCTTGACGAACCAATAATACATGACGAGATTGAAATTGAAGAAGAAACTTCGGAACCTCTGTTTAATGATGACACGGATCAACAAACCGAAAGTACAATCGCAGAAAAGATTGAAGAATTAGAAGCCGAACTTAGTGATGAGTCTCCATCTTTAGAAAAAGAACTTACTCCAGAGCCGGTAATTGTTGATGACAAACTTGATACCTCCAAATTATCCTGTCTTTATATTGAAGACCAGGTAGATTCGCAAATATTATTTAAAGTCCA
>CBEPPX010000397.1:0-2645 GCA_965511205.1 uncultured Ignavibacteriales bacterium
ATTTAAGATAGATGATGTTAATTTGAGAGGAAAAATAGATAGAGTTGATATTAATGAAAGCCGTGATGCAATTAAAATAGTTGATTACAAACTTGGTGGAACTAAACCTTCTGCTGCCGATTTGCAAAGAGGGCTTTCACTTCAACTTCCTCTTTACCTGTTTGTGGCTAAGGAACTTATAAATGCGCAGCAGCAAAAAGATCTTCAACCATTTGGCACAGAAATTTATTCGCTCAAATATTCCTCAAAAGATTTTGGGAAAAAATTAGTTGGAGGCAGGAATATTAAGAATAAAGAAACTGATGAGTTTTACGTAAAACGAAAAAATGAATCTGAACAAATGATTGAAACTTGCATGGAATCGATAAAAAAATATGTTTCTGCAATTTCCAACGGAGTTTTTCATCTTTCAGATCTGGAAGACAGGGAACAGAAAGTTTGTAGCTATTGCAATTTCAAATCGGTCTGCAGAATAAGTGAAGTGAATTGATCAGTTTAAGTTTTTAGGAATTGTTTATCAATATAAATTGTAACTTAATTTCTCAATTTTTATTTTAACACAATCCTTCCCAACAAATAAAAGAATTGTCATGAAAAAAATGATACGGAAAATTGTTTCACTCTTCATTTTCGCCTTAGCACTACTCACATTTTTCCCAACCAATTTAAAAGCTGATTTGGGAGATACAACTTGGGTAATGACCTTTAACGAGGAATATCATAATTGGGCAACTGTTCACAGGGATACTTTCCAACTTCCGAGCACAAACATTTCTTACAGCCAGATACTGATGTATTATACAATCGGCTGTCCTGCTGCAGGATGCGATCCGTGGGATAGACTTGGCTGGGTTAAAGTATACAACGATCCTGATTCAACTTCTTACGAAATTGCAAGAATTATAACTCCTTACAATATTGTGGGCGGTGGTTATCCTGGCACTTGCACATGGATAATTGATGTAACAGATTACGCTATGCTTCTACACGATGAAGTTAGCTTTGGAAGCTACATTGAAAGCTGGATAGGTGATGCAAGAGGCTGGCTGGTAACCATAGAGTTTGCCTTTATTGAAGGCGAACCAGATTTCTATCCTTATGAAATTGTTAATTTATGGCAATATTCGTATGCAGTAATCGGAGATTCATCAAGACCTATTGAAGAAAAATTAAATCCTATGGATATTATTGTTGATGATAATGCAGATAAGGTAAAATTAAGAGTTATCACAACGGGGCATGGGCAGGGAAATACACAAAATGCTGCAGAGTTTTCGCAATTATGGCATTCTGTTGATGTTGGTCCAGATTCAGTTTTTCATATACTTTGGCGCACCGACTGTGGTGCAAATCCATGCAGCCCGCAAGGGGGAACCTGGCAATATAACAGGGCGGGATGGTGTCCCGGGCAAAGTGTTATCCCCTGGGATAACGATATTACTGCTAACGTTACCGCAGGACAGCCTGTAACGCTCGATTATAATATAAAACCCTATGAAAACTTTTGCAGACCTAATAATCCGGATTGTGTTTCTGGAGTAACCTGTCCTGATTGTGATTACAATTATACGGGTCATACTGAGCCGCATTATACCATCCAGTCTCAACTAATTTATTATTCCGATGACCCACTAGTAAATGTTGGGCAAATAGGTGCAGGAATAATAGATGAGTATTTGCTAATGCAAAATTATCCTAATCCGTTTAATCCAATTACTCAAATTTCTTTTCAAATTCCTGAAACGGGGCTGGTTAAGTTAAAAGTTTATGATGTGCTTGGTAATGAAGTGGCTACCCTTTTTGATGGTGTAGCAAATGCCGGAATTCACGAAGTATCATTCGATGCAACCAATTTAACAAGCAGTGTATACATCTATACACTCTTTGCTGGAGATATTGTAAAATCTAATAAAATGATCTTAATGAAATAAATTTCATTTTGTCTTTTACCTATTCCGAAAAAAGAAAAGGCGATTACCTGATCGCCTTCTTCTGAAATCTAATTTCTGTTTACTTCAATAATACCATCTTCTTTGTGGAAACAAATACAGAACCATCCATACCTTGAGCATTAATTGTATAATAGTAAATTCCGTTCGATAGATCTGATGCATCAAAGTTAATCTCATGATGACCTATACTTAATTCCCTGTCAACTAGAACATCTACCTTTTCTCCTAGAGTGTTGTAAAGGTTGATTATAACTTTTGAATCAACCGGCAGTGAGAATTTAATGTTTGTTGATGGATTAAAAGGATTTGGATAATTCTGTGAGAGTATAAATGCGGTAGGTGCGTTTATATCTGCTTCAACAGAATTTGAGTAGTTGAAGGAACCATCCAAATCGGTCTGTTTCAACCTGTAAAAGTAAATACCAGCCTTTACATTTTTATCGGTATAACTATAATCGGTTACTTCTGTTGTAGTTCCCCTTCCTTCTATAAATGAGATAGATGTAAATTCTTTATTATCACTGCTTCTTTCGATGCCGAATCCTGCATTATTAGTTTCAGAAACTGTTGTCCACTTCAACAGCGCTCCATTATCTATACCTATTACAAAGAAGGCAGATAGCTCTACCGGTACAGGATTATCTTCAATTGTAAAGTCTTCATTTGAAATATCAAAGAAGATATTGGAGGAAG
>CBEPPX010000398.1:0-2642 GCA_965511205.1 uncultured Ignavibacteriales bacterium
AAATCAACAATTATCATTTTCGTTTCGCTTTTAAGTTTATTAACAACCCACTCAGCAGTTCTAAAGGGACAATCAATAGTGGGCATGAACGTTCTGCCCTGCAAATTCAATACTGCTATTTTTCCTTTTTTAGTTTCTGCAACATAATAACCGTTTCCATAAGTTCCCTTGGGATAATTTAATGGACGCAAAACACGTGGTTCACTTTTTAAATAATCCTGCGATAGATGTTTATCCCATGTATGATTTCCGCCAGTGATTACATGCACTCCTAAATCAAAAAGAATCTTTCCCTCTTTACTGGTACATCCTTTTCCGTCGGAAGCATTCTCACCGTTGGCAATTACTAAATCAGCTTTATATTTTTGGATAAGACCGGGCAGCCAGGTTTGTACATGATCCATTCCTGGTTTACCGATTATATCTCCGACAAAAAGTACATTTACAGAAGCCATATTTACCTTTTTTATTCAGCTCAATATATCCAAAAATGAAGTAAATTAAAATATTCTAACCTTTTATGTAACTTGTTAGAGCCAACATTATTTTTTTGATTGTAAGATGAAATAGAGATAGATTTAGAACATGATTAATGAGAGTGTGCCATCTGTTCCTATTGAACAGGTAGAATTTTCGGTTTTGGATGTTGAAACTACAGGGTTGTCCGCTCGAGAAAATCATGTGATTGAGATTGGAATTGTTAAAATAAAAAATCTGAAGATTGCTGGTACGTTCCAATCATTTGTTAACCCCGGTTGTAAAATTCCATACTTCATAACACAGTTTACGGGCATAACTGATGAAGATATAATTGATGCTCCTTTCTTTTCTGAGTTAGCTGATAAGATAGAAAATGTTATTGGCGATTCTGTTATTTCTGCACATAACTTAAGTTTTGATGATTCATTTTTGAAATATGAATTTTTTAGAACGGGTAGAGAACCTTTAAGTAATCATAAAATTTGTACCTTAAAAATTGCACGGCGACTCTATCCATCACTTAAAAGCAAATCTCTTTCTTCCATCACACAATATTTAAGATTAAAAAATTCTAATGCACATCGTGCTCTTGCGGATGCCGAAGTTACTGCACGTGCTTTAATAAAGATGATAAAAAAGTTGAAGGAAGATGAAGGGATAGAAACCCTTGATGAGCTACATTCTTACCAAAGCAAGGTTGCAACAAGAGGAAGACCTAAAATTAAAAAAAGCCTTAATAATGATGTAAGTTCTTTGCCAAATGCACCTGGTATCTATTATTTTCTTAATAAAAAGAATGAAATAATTTATGTAGGTAAGGCAAAGTCGCTGGGAGAAAGAATAAAAACTTACTTTTCTCCAACCGCATCTAAAAAAGCTAAAAAGATTGTAAGGCAAGCTTCAAAATTAAAAACGGAAATAACCAACTCTGAACTTACAGCACTGCTTACAGAGGCAGAAACGATAAAGCTTATTAATCCAAAGCATAATTCTCAGTTGAAGAAGTATGGGAATAAATATTTTATTCGTGTAAACAAAACTCATGACTACCCCAAGCTGGAAATTTCGAACCATTTTGATTTTGACGGGAATGATTATTTCGGTTTGTTTATCTCGCGCAAAAGAGCGGATAAAGTAATGGAGATGATTGATAAAACTTTTACTTTAAGGGAATGCACCGATAAAGAATTTGCAAAGAAGAAAAAATGTTTTCTTGCAGATATTGAACGCTGCACTGCACCATGTATAAAAACGAAAGACCCTGATTATTCTGATGAACTGGAAAAAGTTTATGAATTTCTTAACGGGAAAAACCAAACAGCGTTAGACCGCCTGCTACATAAGATGAAAGATTATTCATCCAAACAAAAGTATGAAAAAGCTGCTGAAGTAAAGGAACTGGTAGATTTGATACTTGCACAAACACATAAATCATCACTCCTCTCCGAGCCTGTAAACTCTGCCAATGTTCTTTTCGAAATTTCAGAATCCTTTTCTAAGGATTACCTGCTACTGATTTCGGGCAAGCCATTTTTAAAAACTTATATACACAGCAAGGATGGTTTATTTGAGGATGCTATAGATGATTATTTTTCCGGCACCCTTAATCTTCAGATAATGCCTACAGAGGAAGACCTTGAGAAGATGAAGATAAGTTTGAACTGGCTGATAAAGAATAGAAATAAAGTTAGAATTTTTTATTTGAAGGATTACACTTCAAGAGAGGAATTATACAGCGCTATCTCAAGGTTTTCAAAATTTAACGGTTCACCCGATGTTTCATTTTATGATATAAACCATCTTGTAAAGGGAGATGTGCTGGTTGAATAATATTCAGCGAAATAAATTAAATAAAATTTTAACAGATAAAACCTCGGGATCCTCTGAGATTGTAAATAAAATAAATATCTTTTTCAGAACTAACATTAATCACTTAGACATAATTAAAGAATCGATTCCGTTGTTAAGAAATCAACTTAATCATTTTGCAGCGGTTAACACTTACATAAAGCAATTAGAGAAAATTATAAAATTAAATGACCAGCAGATATTGAATGATTTTTTACTATCATTTGATGATGCTGAGAAAAATAAATACGAACTAATTTTTAATAAACTATATAAAATAGCAAGGCGTATTAATTCCATTATTACCATTTCAA
>CBEPPX010000399.1:0-2630 GCA_965511205.1 uncultured Ignavibacteriales bacterium
TAAATTAAAAAAAGCCGTTACTGTGTTGTAGCAACGGCTTAAATTTCAATTAAGATAAATTTTCTATTATTCGGCGTGGGCTAGCCAGTAACCGGTAATGCCATAAATTTTTGAATCTTCCCATGTTGAAACCTGTACAGTAAAACCATCCCTGGTAACCGTTACTGCCTTAACGGTGTATCTTACATTAGTTTTAGCTTCTGCATCCATATGATTTACAGTAAGAATTACATCAGGTTTTGTTTCAAATGGTTTTAAGAAAGGAACACTGATGATAACAGATCTCTCACCTTGATTTTCATGCAGAGTATAACTTGGAGTAGTTGTGCTATGCACTTTCCATGTTCCGCTTTGTACCTGAGTTTGGCTTATTGCAACAGCAGTTACTCCAACTACCAAAAGTAGAGTTAAAAGTAGTTTTTTCATTACGAACCTCCTATGTTTATTTTAAGATGTTGATACACAAAATAGCATCTAAGTTTGTGATTTACAAGTGAAGTTATAAACAGTTTAAATTATTTTTTGTAAGAAAAGGTAAGATTTTTATCCATTTCTGCTTTATTTATTTCGTAATGACTGGCATTCCATTTTACGGTGAGATCTGCTCTTAACCAAATTAACTGGGGCGATTCATGACTAACATTCAACTCCACTGAAATTTGCTGAGAAAGCTGCCGGGCAGAGATAACGTTTACTTTTGATAATCTTAATCTACTTGATTCCTGCAAATTATCTGCCCAATCCTGAACAATTTTTTCTACGTAGAAACTTACACCACAAACCGGGCTGAATTTAAAAATGATAAGTTCATTGCCAGCTGAAGTTTCTTTCTTGAATTCTTCCCAATCGTCTATATTTTTTAGCTTATTAATTTTCATTTAAGATTTTTTAACTCCTCTTTTTCAAATTTTTTCAAACCGTTCACAACTAAATTATAGGAATTATCAATCCAGCTTAAAATATTCTTTGGTGGGATTGTATTATCTACAATAACAGTGTTCCAATGTTTTTTATTCATATGATAGCCTGGGATAACTGCTTCATACTTCTCTCTTAGCTCAACTGCTTCTTCGGGGCTGCACTTAATATTTATTTGCAGCGGAATTTTTTCTAATGATGCAAGAAGAAATATTTTGCCCATAACTTTTAATACGAGTGTTTCTTCATCGAAAGGAAATTTCTGTGTAACTCCTTTTTTCTTTGAACAATATTCTGTTATTTCTTCTATATTCATTTTTACCTATCGGATATAAAATAATAATTAGACACTTAGCAAAGATATCAGTACTCCCTTTAATTTAACAGGCAAAGCTCTTTTTTTTCGATTGCTAATTAGCAAAATAATAATAAGGGATTTGGTTTTCTTTTGTATATTTTATTTATATAATCATTGAAAAAATTGATTGAAAATTATAATTGACCGATAGCAAAGAACATACTGCCAAAGTTTTCATCCTTACGGGCGAATGGATAGATGTTAAAGGAAGGAATCTTCTAAAATTCACCGGCACATCGAAGGAATACGGACCGGTAGAGATAAACGTCACAAACAATCCTGTGTTTTTTGTAAAGAGAAGTTCCGACATATCAGATTTAAAAGTATCAAACAGAAGAAAAGAAATTAATTTAAAAAACTTCGATGAACAGGACGTCGATGCACTCTACTTTAACACCGAAACCGACTTACGATCTGCTGCCGAAGAGCTTGGAAGTATTGCTATAATCAATTATGAATCGGATATAAATCCCACCAGAAGATTTTTGATGGAAAGATTTATAAATGCGCAGGTTAAAGTAACCGGCAGCGCTGAAAAAAGAGGAAATCTATTAATCTTTACCAACCCGCAAATAGAACCAACCGAAGTAACCCCTCAATTTGTAGTAGCTTCAATAGATATAGAAACGGGCAACAATAACACCATTTTATATTCAATTGCTGTTCATCTTACCGGAAAAATTGGTGAAGAGAAGATAGTATTTCTTCAATCAGATAAAAAAGAAACCCTGCCCGGTAATTTCTATCTTTTTAAAAACGAAAAAGAGCTGCTTCAAAATTTTATTACGTGGTTCAATAAAGCGGACCCGGATATAATTATAGGCTGGCATGTAATTGGTTTTGATTTGATGTTTCTCGAAAGCAAATGTAACGAGTTTCAAATTCCTTTTAATATTGCACGGGGAAATGGAAGGGTTTCGCTCCGCAGCCGTAAACCGCGGGGATATTTTGCCTCTATAACCGGCAGGGTTGTTATTGATGGGCCTCCTGCATTGCGTTCATCATTTTTTACATTTGAAGATTACCGGCTCGAAACTGTTGCACAGGAAATGCTTGCCGAAGGAAAAACCATTACACCCGATCAGAATAAAGTTGAAGAGATAGAACGGCTTTACAAGGAGGATAAAGCAGCGCTTGGAGAATATAATCTTAAAGATGCCGAACTTGTTACCGATATATTCAGGAAATCCGGGCTTATTGATCTCTCTGTACGCCGGTCACAACTTTCCGGGATGTTGATGGATGAGCTTGGAATGATGACTGCTGCTTTCGATCATTTTTATTTGCCTAAACTTCATCGTGCAGGTTACGTTGCTCCAAATGTTAAAGATATACCTTCGTCTGAGCATGCTGC
>CBEPPX010000400.1:0-2625 GCA_965511205.1 uncultured Ignavibacteriales bacterium
CAGCAGGAAATTTTTCTTTAATAAACTGCAACCTGTCTTCTCTGGTATCACATGCGATCACTTTTGTTACATCACTGTGAGCCAAAAAGTTTCTAACCAGATTCGGGCCCCAATAACCGAGACCGATCACCCCAACTTTCATTTTTGCCTCCTTATCTCGTTCAGTTTAAGTAGTCTTGTAAAAATTATATCTAATCATTATTACTTTGCACCCCTTGCAGTAAGCATTGCTGGTATTGTTTGATAAATCAGCTGAAGATCGAACCAGGGTGACATATTATTTATATAGTAAAGATCCAGAACAACACTTTCTTTAAAAGAAACAGAGCTTCTGCCCCAAACCTGCCAAACGCCTGTGCATCCTGGCGTTACACTTACACGGCGCTTCTGCCAATCATCGTAATTTTCATATTCGTATGGAAGGCATGGGCGGGGACCAACTAAACTCATTTCTCCCTGAAGCACATTAAAAAGCTGAGGTAGTTCGTCTAATGAAGATTTCCTGATTAGATTTCCTATCCAGGTTACCCTGCTGTTATTAATAATTTTAGTATCAGCGTCACCGTTTTCATTATTCATAAAATCCAACATTAGCTTTTTCCTATCTTCATCTTCACCATCAATATTTGTCATAGACCTGAATTTATAAAACTGAAATGTTTTACCATGCTTTCCAACCCGTGTTTGCTTAAAAAGTATCGAGCCGGATGAGGTTACTTTTATTAGTATTGTAATAACTAGCATAACAGGCGAAAGTAATACTAATGCAATAGTAGAAGCAACCAAATCGAATGTTCTCTTCATTCCAAGTGTTATTGCATTATTATAATGTGAAGATACATCAATCACAGGAATATCTGCATATTTTTCAGTGGAAAGTTTTCTTGAAACAATATCAAATAATTCAGATGTTACCCGCACACTAATTTTTAAGCTTTTACAGAGATCAATTACCTCAAGTACTTTTTCATTATCTTCATCATCCACAGCGATAAGCAGTTCATCAACATCAAATTTGTCAATTATATCTTCAAGGTTATTCAAATTGCCAATCACCTTTTTCCCGATAACAACTTCCTCGTTTAACTTTTTATCATCGTCTACAAAACCGAGAATGTTTAATCCTATCGGGTTTTCATACATTAATTTTGTAGCCAGCATTTTACCGGCTTTGCCATCTCCCACAATTATAACATTACGTTTAAAACTTGTACCGCTAAACCTGATTAGGATGTAACGTAGAATTTCTACTCTGAATAAATATAGAGCAGGTATTACAAGTAAAACAGACACAAAAATTATCAATCGGGAATCCAGTACATTTGCCGGTTCAATTAAAAGTGAAATAAGAACAATGTTTAATGCACCGTAGTAAATTGCCTTCATAATGTGTGCAAGATGTGCAGCCCTTGATATAATTATATTTATCCTGTATAAACCGTTATATTGGAAAATAACCATATAAACTAATGACAGTATAAAAAATATAAATACAAGGAATATAGATTGCCCTAGGAACTCAAAGATGTTAAGTGAAGCATCATTTCTTAGCCAGTACATTGCTGCAATGAAAGAACTAAATAAAACAAGAACATCAATAATTCCGAATAGATACTTAAACGTTGGAACTTTTTTCATAAATTTTTTGCTAGTGCCCTCAGTTGATTGGAATAACAATATATATTGTTTTCTTTTTCGGCAGAAAAAACCAAAATTGTGCCACTAAATTATGTTATAAATGTGTTGAATTTGAGCCAATAATCATTGTGATATTATATAATAGTTTCAAAATGAGATCGATTACGCACTTTATTGAAAATATGAGACAAAAGAATTAGTTCACTACCCGTAATATATGCTAAACGTAAAGTTTCTATACGTAAAAATGGGCTGATATTATCCCACCACAAACGAAGCAATATTAATGGAAAGCAATCCTCAGTTCTTAGCGTAAATCGCCCTAATCTTATTAAGATTTAAAAAACTCACTCATTTTTTCAGCAATGTAACCTATTTGTTCATCCTTTAATTCAGGAAACATTGGCAATGAAAAGCCTGACTGTGCTAAATCTTCGGTTACAGGGAAATCACCTTTATTATAACCAAGGTGGCTGAAACATTTTTGAAGATGTAAGGGGATCGGATAATGAAGTCCGCTGGCAATTCCATTATCTGATAAGAATGATTGTAGTTTATTTCTTGTCTCTTCTCTTTCTTCAAGACTCTTGCCATTGACTCTTACAACATAGAGATGGTAAACATGTTTTACATCAGGAAGTTCTGCAGGGACCGATAGCTGTTCGATATTACTGAGCAGCTCTTTATACTTTGCTGCGGCTCTTCTTCTCTGGTCTGTCCAGCCCGCAAGATATTTTAATTTGACTCCCAGAACAGCTCCCTGTATTCCTTCCATCCTGTAATTATGCCCATAAGTATCGTGGTAATATTTTTTGGATTGTCCATGTTCTCTAATCAATTTTATTTTTTTTGCAAGCTCATCATTATTTGTAACTATAGCACCACCTTCACCATAAGCCCCAAGATTTTTTCCAGGATAAAAGCTAAAAGAAGTTGCATCAGATAATCCGCCCACTTTTTTTCCTTTATACTCTGCAAGATGTGCTT
>CBEPPX010000401.1:0-2623 GCA_965511205.1 uncultured Ignavibacteriales bacterium
GGTTTATCAAATGCAAGGTAAAGATCCAACCGCTTGCAATTAAGAATTGATGAAAGTAATAACTCAGCATTGATTCGGGGAGATTCGATACCATGTTTCCGCAAATAATCAGTAGAAAGATTTAATGATTCTAAAACTGTTAACATTGTAAATGTAGAAATAAAGAGATGAACTAATTTAGTAAAAGGGCAGCTTAATCTTTAAGGAATAAATAGATTATAAATCCAAAATTTATTTGCATTGCAACAAAAGTTACACCGCTTATTACATCAAACCGGTTCGTTTGATCAAGAATTTTACGATCGCCGGTAATTATGTACTCGTCAAATTTTTTATCTGCTTCCAATTTAAAGTAAGCAGTGCTCGCACCAAGTAAGACTGCTGATCCAACTAATACTTTAAATAGTGTCCCTTCAAAAAAGCTTTCTTTTTTTTCTTCGCCAATATAATCAAGAGTTATTTTCTGCGAAGAATATATCTCATCAGGCAATACTTCTTTAGCTAAGTAACCCGGTTTTTGCAGGTAAACTTTTTCAAGATCGGCAGGAATAAAAAGAGGGGTAAAACCAATCAATGAATCTTTTTTGAAGACAGAAACATTTTGCGGTTTAGTATTTAATAAAACTTCTGAACGAAAATTATAATTAAGTTTTATTTCATTACAATCAGTAATATGCAATGTATCTGTAAATGAACGGGCATCCCACCTGTCACTATTTTCATTTACGGTTACAACATAGTCTCCAATTTTCAGTTCAATACTGAATGTACTTCCAATTCCAACTGAAATATTATTTATAAAAATCTCCACATATTCTATATCCGACTCAATGATTAATTCAGCAAGGCAATCCTGCGGATAATATTCAGCAGTGAATAAGAAGAAAAGTAAAAAAGTGAAGCATATTTTATTCGACAAATTCATAGGCACTTAAGTTTCCATTATCATATCCTATAAAAAGAATACCCTTGAAGTAAACAGGAGAATATTTAGCTCTTCCATCCAGGTAAAAATCTTTAATTATGCTGCCATCTTTTTTATCAACCAGGTGGAATGAGAAAAAAACTTCGGGAACAACGATTCTATTTTCAGTTAATAATGGGGTTGCGTTGAGTACTCCGCGGAATTTTGTTTTCCAGTTAAGTTTTCCATCAGCTCTGTTTAGTGAAAACAAGTACCCCGCTAGATTACCGAAAACAACATTTTCATTATCGACGGCTGGTGTCATTATAATTCTTGCATCGCTGTCAAATTCCCAAATCATTTTTCCATCATCAAGATTCAGCGCATATAGCTTACCGTTATTATTTCCTATGTAAATTACGTCATCAACAATAGTAGATCCGCTGTAAAAACTGCCACCAATATTTAAAACATAAACAGAATCTCCCGTTAAAACATCGAGTGAGATTATTTCACCCTTATCATTTCCAAAGCTGAAAATGTTGTTCTTCATTGATGGAGAACTACGCGTTGGAACTTTTGTGTCTGTTTCCCAAATTTTATTTCCGTGTAAATCAAATTTAAAAACTACTCCGATTTCTGTATTGAAAATAACTCCATCTTCAACTGCAATCATCTCAGTAAGAACTCTTCCAGGCAATTCTATAATTTCTAATTCTTCTCCGGCTGAATAATCGTAGTAAACCAGTTCAGTCAAATTCTCTTTTTCTTGTGCAACGGGAAAGATGATTAAATTTTTAAAAGGAATTGGAGTAGAATAAATAGCACCTTTGTATGTAAGTTTTCCCAGTTGTTTTCCGTCATCAAACCGGAAGCAATATACTCTGCCCGATAAGTCGTTCACAAAAACTAAATCATCGTAAACTGATACGGACGAATTTGTAAAACTTCCATTCACACTATTTTCCCAAATAAGATTTAGGGAATCACTGACATTAACCGGGACATAAAATTCTCTTGATGGAACTTTGCCGAACATCCGGAAAGGATTATCATCTTTTTTAGCTGCAATTTTTATTATCGATTTAGCACAACCAAAAAGCATAATAAGTGAAATTGCCAGTATAATAAATTTAGTTTTCAAAAATCCCATCCAAAAAAGAATTGATAGAATAAACCATCTTGAAATTTATTAAAATCATCTTCTATTCTTTTGCCAATGTCATACCTTAACGTTAACACACCGAATAAATTAAACCTAAAACCAAATCCAACGGAACCTAATGTTGTTTCATATTCTTTATCCCACGCACTTCCCATATCAAAAAAGAGTGCGCCTCTTATTCCCCAAAACCCAAGGCTGAAAAACGGAAACTTTATACCGATTTGTTCAATTAAAGGAAACCTAAATTCAAGAGATGTAAGCCATATTTTCTCTCCTCTAATTGAAAACCTTGGCCAGCCGCGTAAATCCCAGCTTCCTCCAATAAAAAATCTGCGGGCTTCTTTACCTTCGTTATAAAAAACTGCTGCACGAAATGCCAGTAATGTAGTTAGCCAAAATCTTTGATAATACCTGTAATCACCTATCACTGTAAAATAATTTACGTTGCTGTACTTTATATCGCTTGTGTAACCAAGCAATAAAATTCCACGCATACCTGCAATAGGACCGGTTGGACCCCACAATGAATTATCAATTACGTAACCAAGAGTGTT
>CBEPPX010000402.1:0-2597 GCA_965511205.1 uncultured Ignavibacteriales bacterium
AATTTTACTGAGAAGTAATTATTCTGTTTTCCTGCAAGGCGGTCCGCCTGAGACGAATTAACTTCGTTCAACATCGCTCAATCGTCCAGTTGATCAAATCGTGACAAATTTCTGAACTCTCTGAATCTATCTTGAATTTGAAGATATGAAAGGTCTTCTAATGCTTTCGTGCTGAATTTTTCAACGCAAAATGAAGCCATTGCACTGCCATAAATAACTGCACGTTTCATGTTTTCCGGTGAAAGATCACGTGTTTTATAAAGATAGCCTATAAAGCCGCCGGCAAAGGAATCACCTGCTCCTGTAGGGTCATAAATTATTTCCATTGGGTAAGCTGGGGCAGAAAAAATGGTATCATCTGCAAAAAGCATTGCACCGTGTTCACCCTTTTTGATGATCAGGAATTCAGGTCCCATTTCACGGATTAATTTTGCAGCTTTAATAAGATTCGGTTCGTTTGAAAGCAAGCGTGCTTCCGAATCGTTAATGATGAGAACATTTACACGTTTAAGAAGCGTTACCAGTTCATCCTTCATTCCTTCAATCCAGTAATTCATGGTGTCGCAAACTACAAACTGTGTGTTATCCATCTGGTCTAACACTCTTAACTGAAGTGTGGGGGCAATATTTCCAAGACAAAGGTACTTTGATTTTTTATAATTATCCGGAATTACAGGATCAAACTTTTCGAAAACATTTAAATCTGTAAAAAGTGTGTCTCTAACATTTAAATCATAGTGATACTTACCTCCCCAGCGGAATGTTTTCCCTCCTTCAATTATTTGAAGTCCCTCAAGATCAACATTATGCTTGCCTAAAAGATCGATATATTCCTGCGGGTAATCGCTTCCAACCACACCAACTAATTGGATGGGTCCGGAAAAATAACTTGCGGCTAAAGAAATAAATGTTGCCGATCCGCCGAGCGCATCAGTAACTTTATCAAACGGTGTTTCTACAGTATCCAATCCAAGTGAGCCAACAACGAGCAATCCCAAGTTTTTCTCCGGTTATTTGTTAAAAAAATGAATTAGAAAAATAATTAAAATGATATTGAATACATAATTAAAACAGGGCGATTATTCTACCTTTATCTCTACAAAATGGAAAAAACTTTTTTCATTTAAAAAGTACTCTTCAATTATTGCAATGGCTTCCCGCTGACCCGGCCAGGCAAGAAGTTTTTTTGCCTCCTCTTTACCGACCCATTTATATTCCGTATGCTCCTCGCTCAAAATTACATTCATCTCTCCATTTACTCTCGCAGCAAAAACCGGAAGCAAACAGAGGTATTCATCTTTCGGTTCGTAGAAGGAATTAATTGTTGGAGCAACCCATAATTGAATTGGTATTAAACCGGATTCCTCTTTTATTTCGCGTAAGGCTGTTTGATGAGCTTTTTCCTTCCCTTCAATTTTTCCAGTTACCATTTGCCATATTCCAGGATAAATTTGGTTATTTGCACGCTTCAATAATAAGAATTCAATTCCATTCTCTGTTTCCCGAAAAATGTGTGCTTCGATCATAGATGATATTATTTTCATCATTGTAATATTTATTTTGATAAAAAGTTATAAAAGTTGTTTATTATATGACAGTTGCTATAGAATTTATCAAACATACATTTATGCACTTATGCATCCCTGCAATCATTCATTTTTTTAGAAATACGCTCTCGCTTCTGCTCGTGCTGTATGGACTACTCTTCCGCCTCCTTGTGCTCTTCCATCATAACTAATTGTAGTTTGCAGGAACGAAGCAAGGCGGTAATCAAAATTTAATCTCCAGAAATAATTTTTACCAAGCTGGTTTCCGCTAAGTATTTCAAAAGGAATAAAATTTTCAGTTGCGTTTGCATTCAATTCAGTCCGTTCAACTTCAATTCTCAATCTACCCGTTCCGGCAAGGGATAAATTAAATCTTATAACCTGGGAATTCAAATCTATTACGGTTGGAATTTCGGGCAGGTTATCTTCACTTTTACCCACTTTAAATTTAAATCCTACCTCAATATTTCTTTCGGGTCTGTAAGAAAAATCAGAGGTTAAATTATTATCGGTTATTATCCGGCTGCGAGTAGATGCTTCAGGAGCAGTTACATTATCGGTCAGAGTAACAAAATCAGTTTGATTGCTAAGTTCCTTCACCATCCTGAATTTTATTCTTACACTCCTTTCGCGGTTGTACCCTTTTTCATTACCCGTATTAAACTCGTTCATGGAAAATCTTTGAGCATACCGGAAACGGAACGATAGTTCCTGCTGATTTTCATTTATGAAAAGATCCTGCTGCAAAAAATTTGAACCTCGAATTGTTACACCTTCCTGCTGAAAAAAACTAAACTGCATCAGGTATATTTTTGAAAGATCTTCCTCCCGCGTTACTTCTTCAATTCTCCAAACTGTTTCACTGGATAAAGGTTTTAATATTACTCCCGGTACAGAATTCCTGTCAAAAATATCTGCATATTTTATTTTCCAACGCGTGTTGGTTTTAAAATCGATAACAGGAAACAATTCATCGGATGGAATTGTTACAATGATATAATCTCCATCATACAATGTTGGCTCAAATTCCGATTCATCTGCAACACCGTT
>CBEPPX010000403.1:0-2597 GCA_965511205.1 uncultured Ignavibacteriales bacterium
GTAATCATCAAAAATGTTGCATCGGATTTATGCTGATATTCTTCCATCAAATTATACAAATCTGCTTCACCAACTGCATCAATTCCTGCAGCCGGTTCATCCAGGATGATAAGCTTAGGATTTTTTACAATACTTCGTGCAATACAAACCCGTTGAAGTTCTCCGCCTGAAAGTTCTGCAATAGGACGATTTGCAATTCGTTCTGCACCTACAAGCTGCAGGGCATTTTCTGCCTTCACTCTTGCATCTCCTCCCAATTTCCAGGGCCATCTTTGGTTTAACCCTGATAAAACCAACTCTACAGCCATTGCCGGAAAAGATCTATCCATGGTTTTTATCTGCGGAACATAACTTACTAAATGCGGATCAACTTTGGTTGGTTCTTTGCCAAATATAGAAACTGTACCACTGGAATACTTTTTTAGCCCGAGAAGGACTTTTATAAGTGTAGATTTACCAGCCCCATTAGGACCAATAACTGAAACAAATGAGTTTTTGGGAATGCTGAAATTTATATCATCCAACACTACAACATTGCCGTAATGAACCATTAAGTTTTTTATTTTGATTGATTCATCAGTCATTTCATTGCTTTCAAAATTATTCCGGTGTTATACATTAACATATCTATATAAGATTCACTTTCATCAACTCCTCCAATAGGATCTAAAGTGTAAACCTCTATTCCGGTTGATTCGGAAAGAAGGCGGGCTGCAGTATCATGCAATTGACTATGTGTGAAGATAGATCTAACATCATTTTTAATTGCTATATCAATAAGTTCTTTTAAATACCTTGGAGTTGGTTCTTTGCCGGGGATCGGTTCTATAATTCCTGCAATTGTAAAATTATACCTTTTGAAAAAATATTGAAAGAAAGGATGTGATAAAATAACTTCTCTCTTTTTAACCTGCACTAAGTTTTTGTTAATCTCACTATGTATTGTTTCTAGTTCGGCTGAAAACTGTTCCGCATTGGTTTTATATATTTTACAGCCACCAGGATCGATGCCGCAAAGTTTAGCAGTTAATTGCTGCAACAAAATTTTAACAAGTAACGGATCTGTCCAGAAATGCGGATCGATGCCAACATTTTCATTTTTAATAGTATAGATGCTTAGAAGAGAATCAGCTGGCAGCAAACTGAGCAGTTCGATTTTATTAGGATTGCTATATTCAATTGCCCATTCATCCAGGTTTTTTGCACCGTAAAAAAGTGCATCAGCAGATTCAATTGTTTTTACTTCCGAAGGTGAAATTCTATAAGTGTGCGGTGATGAACCGGGCGGCAGCAAACAAATAACTTTTCCCCGTTCTCCAACAACTCTTTTAAGAATTTCTTTAAATGGATGAATTGTGGTTACATACTCAGGTTGGGCTGCAAGTATTAATTGGAAGAAGGAAACAAGCAATAATATTTTTTTAATAATGTGATGACTGCGCATCTTCGCTTATCAAGTTACTTTCTTTTTATTATTAAGCTCTTTTTTATTGGATGCCTTGAAAGATTTGGTTAAAAAGATTACTCCCGCAATTATGAAAGGGATACTTAATAATTGCCCCATATTTAATAGCATTCCTGCTTCAAAATCTGATTGGTTCTCTTTTATGAATTCAATAAAAAACCTAGATAAAAAAACCATTATCAGGAATAAGCCAAAGATGAATCCGGTCCCCAAACTTTTCCTGTTTTTGATGTATGTAAAAAGCAGAACCAGAAATGTTATAAAATACGCTATCGATTCGTACAGCTGGGCGGGATGCCTGGGTATATCATCAACGTTTGTAAAAATAAATGCCCAGGATAAATCAGTTGGCATTCCAATAATTTCGGAATTAAAGAGATTTCCCAACCGGATGAACGAACCGCCAAGCGCAACAACAATTACAACTCTATCAAGAAGCCAGATAAGTTGTACATCTTTCATTTTTTTACAGTAGAGATAAAGTGCTAAAACAATTCCAATAGCTGCGCCGTGGCTGGCTAAGCCGCCCCTCCATACCATAATTATTTCCAACGGATTGGAAAGATAAAATTCGGGATTATAAAAAAGACAATGCCCGAGGCGTGCACCAATTACCGTACCGAATATCACGTAAATAGTAAATTGTTCAACTTCGCTTTTTGGTCTTCCTTCCTGTTTGTAAACCCAGGTAAGGATTAAATATCCAGCTACAAAAGCCATCGCAAAAAGTAACCCATACCATCTTACAGATATTGGTCCGAGGTTAAATAATTCAGGACTTACATTCCAAAGAATCTGAGAAATTATCATATCAATTTTCTAACACTTATGGTATAAGTTTGATTTCAGTAGATCAAAGATAACTAAACTTTAGTTTCAATTAAATTGTAAGAAAAGGTAATTGTAATATTTCGGAATTATACTTTTCCCCAAGAGTAAGATCTTTTTAAAATTCACATCGAGGTTACTTCTTCTTCGATCTGCCTTTCCTTTTTGGTTCGGGTGGATTTTCGGCAAGCTCTATACATTCCTCTAACGTAAATGAATCAGGTTCCCTGTCTTTTGGCAACCGTATATTTTTCTTGCCAGCTTTAAGGTAAGGTCCCCATCTTCCGTTCAGTATCTGGTAATC
>CBEPPX010000404.1:0-2585 GCA_965511205.1 uncultured Ignavibacteriales bacterium
CTGGATCGTTGATAATTGATTGCGCCAATCCCAGCCGCTGCATCATTCCTTTTGAATATGCTTTTACTTTAGTCTTTTTCCACTCGGTGAGTTTAACCAGTTCGAGCATTTCATCAATTTTCATTGCAAGATTCTGCCCCTCCATCCCGCTTAGCTTTCCAAAAAAGTGAAGGACTTCACCTCCTTTTAAATATGGCGGATATTTATGGTTCTCCGGTAAGTAACCGATTCTCTTTTTAAAATCATACCCGGATATATCTTCATTAAAAATCTTTGCACTTCCAAAAGTTGGAAAGGTAATCCCAAGCAGTAGTTTAATAAGTGTAGTTTTACCTGCACCATTAGGTCCTAACAATCCGAATATAGTACCCTTGTTTACAGAAAGACTCAGTTCTTTCAGAGCTTGTATTTTCTGTTTGCCAAATGAAGTGGTATAAATTTTTTCCAGCGAGCTGGTTTCAATTGCGGTCATATGAATATTTTCAGAGCTTTTATTAAATGCTGATAATTTCTCCGACAAATTTAGGAAAAATTATTCCTTGAAGTGAGAAGAATTAAGTATGCGGTAGATATTATTGATAAATGTGATAAAATCTTCAATATTATAATTTAATTAAAATTTAAAGAATTATAATAGGCAACACCAATTAAAAACGGTCTCATTTTATTTGCTAATCATCAAGTAAAAAAGTTGTTAAAACGATTAACATATTTAGTTGTTGACATTTACTATAAAGTTTACGAGGTTTGTTTAAGGTAGTGTGCAACATAGCTTTGAGGGAAGTTGTTGTCTGCGTTAATAATGTATTCTTCACTCTTCTTCGGATTCCCCCAAAGTTGTGATGGATTAGTATATTTATTAATTCAGTTTTGAAAAATTAAATATTGGAGTGAATGATGAAAACACATCAATGTTACCTTTCTTTAATACTATCTATTTTTCTATTTACTACTATGACCCAAGCACAGTGGTATGAAATAACTAATATTCCACCTGGGTGGGGTGCTGTAAAACTGGATGCATTTGATAGCCTTATTGCCATAGGACCAGTTGGGCAAGGTGTTCTTTATATAACCGAAGATGGCGGAAATAACTGGAGCGCATCTACACTACCTTCTTACATCTTTACCACGGAAATTATTGGTTCAGAAAAAATATGGTTAACGAATTTTGAAGAGATTTGGGCTTCAAAAGATGGCGGGGTAAACTGGGAGCTACAGTTTTATGATCTGACCTTAACACAATTTCTGAATTATATCGAAATGTTCGATTCACTGAACGGTGTAGCAATGGGTGATGCACCAACTCCCAATGATCCGGCACTATTTTTAAGAACAACTGATGGTGGAGAGAACTGGATCTCAATGAATCATAGTAATCTAATTGGATTGTGGTCGGGCGATACTTGGAGAAGAGTGGATTTTGTGGATATAAATGTAGGATATTTTTACTCCTATGGTGAAATACCTGAAAAATTATACAAAACAACAAATGGCGGAACAGATTGGATAGAGCTTAATGATAGTTTAGAATGTACGATGGTGAAATTCTATAATGAAGATATTGGAATAGTTTTTGGAGGTGAGTGTGGTGCCCTTGTTTGTGATCTTAATGTAAGTATAACAAAAGACGGGGGACAAAGCTGGGAATTTGGTAACATAGATAGTATAGGATTTGCAATGGATATTGAATTTATTCCAGGAAACCCTTCAGATGTATGGTTACTTGCCGGTAATAAAGCATTCTTTAGTAATGATACAGGTAGAACCTGGACGGAAGAGTTGCACATTCCCATTCTCCAACCTGCTTACGGATTTAGGGATATGGTCTTTACCGATAAGAACCACGGATGGATTGTAGGAAGAGAACCGATCTCCCAAGGATTTACGCATCATTTATATCGTACAACAAATGGCGGTTTTGGAGGTCTTGTAAGTGTTGAAGATGATAAAGTGGAAACAGTTCCCATTGGTTATTACTTATACCAAAACTTTCCTAATCCTTTCAATCCAATAACAACAATCAAATATCAAATTCCAAAGGGAAGTTTTGTCACTATAAAAATTTATGACGTTTTAGGTAACGAAATGCAAACTCTGGTTAGTGAAGAAAAACTTGCAGGTAGTTATAAGGTTGATTGGGATATATCAACTTTTGGAGGAGTAATTTCTAGCGGAATATATTTTTATAAACTTAATGCTGGGGTATTTGTTGAGACAAAGAAAATGGTTCTGATAAAATGAATTCTACAAGGTTATTAAAATAAAAAGGGATACGTTGAAGTATCCCTTTAATTCTCACCAAAAAATCTTACTTCATAAATACAATTTTCTTCATTTCGCGGTGCACTTTACTTCCGTCCAGCGGTGTAAGTTCAAAAGTGTAAAAATAGATACCTGATGACCTGTTTCCTGCATTCCACACAACTTGGTAGCTGCCAGGCTGCTGCACTTTGGAGGTTAACACTTCCACAGCTTCTCCAATTGAATTGTGAATTATTATCTTTACGCTGCTCTCAACAGGAAGTGAATATTCAATCCGTGTGCTGGGATTAAACGGGTTAGGATAATTTTGTGAAACATAA
>CBEPPX010000405.1:0-2573 GCA_965511205.1 uncultured Ignavibacteriales bacterium
AATAACTTTAATAAGTAATGCAGAACCTTTTTTCGATTCAATCATATCAGAAAGGTCCTCAACATTCTTAACAGGAGTTTTATCTGCTTCAACAATTACCAACCCGGTAAACAATCTCTGGTCTTCTGAACGGCTGAACGCCTTTACATCGGTTATGAGAACTCCATTTTCAATATTAAAATCTGAGCGTTCCTTATCTGTAAGATTTTTAACAGTTAATCCTATGTTTTCAAATGAAGCAGTTGAAGTTGAAGATTTTTCACTGCTCTCTCCATTTTTTTTATCCGAAACCGGTTCTGTAGATACCTCAGTTTCTCTTTTTTTCAAAGTTACGTCTCTCTCTATTTCCTCACCATCTCTGAATAATGTCAGAGTTACGGTAGTACCGGCAGTTTTAGCTGCAACATAACTTTGCAGTTCATTAGGTCGATTAACTTCCCTACCATCAATTTTAAGAATAACATCACCAGCTTTTAAATCAGATTCTGATGCAGAGCTGCCTTCAACAATACCCTGGATAATAATTCCTCTTGGTTTATCCATCCCGAGTGATTTTGCAATACCGTTATCTACTTCGCCAATATTTACTCCTATGTAACCTCTACTAACTTTACCGTGAGCAATTAAATCTTTAGCCACAGCTTTAGCAAGATTGATGGGGATTGCAAATCCATAACCTATGTATGTTCCTGAACCGCCTGCGGCAATTGCAGAGTTTACACCGATAACAGAACCGGAAAGATCTACAAGCGCACCACCGCTATTACCAGGGTTAATAGCTGCGTCAGTTTGTATAAAATTCTCAACACCGTAACTGTCACGAATTAATCCAAGCTGTCCTCTGCCAATTGCACTAACAATTCCAGCCGTTACAGTTGAAGACAGTGAAAGCGGATTACCGATTGCCATTACCCATTGACCAACCTTAAGATTATCAGAATCACCTAAGTACGCTACAGGCAAATTCTGGGCATCGATCTTTATAACAGCAAGATCTGTTAAAGGATCGGTTCCAATCACTGTTGCATCAAAACTTCTCTTATCATATAAACCAACTGACACTTTATTTGCATTCTCTACTACGTGGTTATTTGTTATAATGTAACCATCTTCTGAGATAATAATTCCACTTCCTGAACCACGCTGTTCCTGTGGCATGTCTTTAAATGGAAAGAAAAACAAATCGTCATGTGGGTTTTGCCTTTCCGAAACAACGGTAATTTGTACAATGGTGGGTGTAACAGTTTCTGCTACTTCAATAAAAGATTGGCTAAAGGATGATGCGTCGGCATCAAGGTTTACCGGCGGCTCTTCTGCACCAAGATTAACATCCGCTAAACTTGGTCTTACAAGTCCGAATCCTGAAACCAGTACTGCACCAAACAATACTCCGATTATTAAAAGTGAAGCTGCTCCAATAATTCCTTTGGCTTTCATTTCATTTCCTCCGATATTTTATTTTCATATTAACTGAACATTAAAAAAGTATCAACTGTTATCGCTTCACCTCTCAATTTACTATTTGTAAAGATTGAATTCCCTTAAAATCAGGGACGTGATATTTAAGATGTCTTTCAAGCAGACTGTTCGCATTATCAATAGTTTTATCACTGTAATTATCAGCAGATATATTTGCTTTTAGACAACTAAGATATTGAAAAAGTTCCAAATTAATTTCATAAAAATCAACCGCTTCTTTAGTGCATTTACCGCATATCAAACCTTTATCAAAATTATAGTACAAACTTAAACTGGAAAAATCTGCCCCATTGCAAACCGCACACCTTTCTACCTGGAATTCATAACCAATTTCTTTTAGGAAGAATAAAAAGAATCTTCCGAAACTTATGTCCGGTTTTTCGTTTGATGAATTTATCCGGGATAAGATTCTAACAACTCCCTTGAAAACCTGCTTGTTCACCTCGCGCTCTGCCATAAGGTTTTTTACAAGTTCAATCACTGCATAAGCATATTTAAGTTTTGGTAGATCATTTTTTAAAGACGGAAAATGTGTTAAGATTTCTGCACTTGATAAAAGTTGAACATCCCTTGAATCTTTTTTATAAAAAACTACATGCAAGTGGTTAAGTGGATCTACTAATGACCCGAATTTAGATTTGGATGATCGTCCGCCTTTAGCGATTACTGAAATTCTTCCATAATCTTCGGTAAATAAATCAGCAATTATGCTTGAATCTCCGTAAGCAAGTTTACTTAGCACAACGGATTCGGTTTCTATTATTTCGCTCATCGTATAAAATTATAAGGGAAGGTGAACACACCTTCTTCCGTAATGATTCCTTTGATTAAGTGTGATGGTGTAACATCAAATGCAGGTGTAAAAGCATTGTATTCTTCTGAGGTAAATTTGTGTCCATCTAAGGTAAGTATTTCTTTCTTATCGCGGTACTCTATAATAATTTCTGAACCCGAAGCTATATCGCGGTCAATCGTGGTGGAAGGTGCTGCGATATAAAAAGGAATGTTATGGAAATTACATAGGATTGCAAGAGTGTACGTTCCAATCTTGTTTGCCGAGTCTCCGTTAAGTGCTATCCTGTCCGCTCCTGTAA
>CBEPPX010000406.1:0-2568 GCA_965511205.1 uncultured Ignavibacteriales bacterium
AGGTAGATTCCAAAGAGGAATCTAAGCCGGAAGAAAAGGCGATTACTGAAGAAGGTACAACAGAAGTAATGGGCGCAGCTTCTGAAGAAAAAAAGGAAGAAAAAGAATAGATTTTTTATCTATCCTTTAGTTTTTTTTTGTACGTTAATTCTAAATGCTCCCGGCTCTAAAATAGGAGGCTCCACCAATGAAAGAATTCATCGAATTCATTGCGAGGCACTTAGTGGATAATCCGGATGGCGTAGAAGTAGAAGAAAACGTACCGGAGGAGAAAAAAATTGTTCTCTCGCTAAAGGTTCAGTCCGATGATGTGGGAAAGGTTATTGGTAAGCAGGGGAAAACAGCACAGGCAATGCGTACGCTCTTAACAGCTATTGCTGCCAAGGAGGGTAAGCGGGCAATATTGGAAATTTTAGACTAAACTGGTATCGTATAAATATTGGGCAAAAATTTTTATTTAATTGCCAAAATTGTTTCTCTTATTGGGAAAGATGGATTTGTTAAAGTAGAATCGTATTCCAGACTTCAGGAAAGATTTGAAAATTTGCGCAAAGTCTATATAGACTTTTGGGGCGATAAAAAAATCTTTACTGTGGAAAATGTGAAGGAATACAGAAACTCTTTTTCGATTAAATTTTTAAATTTTGATAACCAGAGAGATTCTCAGGTTTTAATTGGTAGAGAAGTTTTTGTTGATGATAAAGACTTTCTAAAATTACCTGAGGATCATTTTTTTATTAACAATTTGATTGGCAGTAAGGTATTTAAAAACGATAAGCTGATTGGTGAAATAACCGATGTTTTAAAAATGCCTGCAAACGATGTGATGAGTATAAAGGGTGAGAAAGGAAACGAAATTCTATTACCCATTGTTCTTGAAATTATTGAAAGCTTCGATCCCGGGAAAAAGATAATTGTTATTAAGGAAGATTACAATTTAAGTGATGATTAGGTTTGATATAATATCTGCAGTTCCTGATCTTTTAGAAAGCCCCCTTAATACCAGCATACTTAAAAGAGCCCGGGAAAAGAAGAAAGTCGAAATTGTTCTACACAATTTGCGCGATTATGCCCACGATAAGCACAAGCAGATTGATGATAAACCTTTTGGCGGCGGACCCGGAATGATCCTTAAACCGGAACCATTTTTTGAATGCATAGATGGGTTGATGGATCAGCGTAAATATGATCATATAATATTTACTACTCCAAAAGGAAAAATTTTCGATCAGAAACAAGCAAACAGGTTCTCGCTTGCAAAAAATATATTAATTATTGCAGGGCATTATAAAGAGATTGATGACAGGGTTAGAGAAAAGTTTGCAACAATCGAAATATCAATTGGCAGTTTTGTTTTAACAGGCGGCGAACTTCCTGCGCTGATTATTGTTGATGCAATTGTAAGACTTATACCGGGAGTACTGAATGATAGTGAAGCGGCTTTAGATGATTCTTTCCAGGATGGTCAAATAGTTGAAGCGCCTCACTATACAAGACCTGCAGAATACAAGGGAATGAAAGTGCCTGATATTTTACTTTCAGGTAATGATAAAGAAATTAAAAAGTGGAAAGAAAAACAATCAAATATTTTAACTGAAAAATGGCGTGAGTATAATAAATAGCGGAGATAATGATGGAAGACCTAAATAACATAGTACAGGATCAAATTAAAACTGATCTGCCCAACTTTAACCCGGGAGATCATGTAAAAGTTCATGTGCGAGTAATAGAAGGTGAAAAGGAAAGAATACAGCCCTTCGAAGGCGATGTAATAAGCATTCGAGGAGCTGGCTTAAATAAAACTTTTACTGTACGGAAAATATCCAGCGGCGTTGGCGTAGAAAGAATATTCCGTTTAAACTCACCAAAAATTGCAAAGATAGATTTGCTTAAACAAGGTGATGTAAGAAGAGCCAAGCTCTATTACCTGCGTAATCTTTCTGGTAAAGCAGCCAGGATAAAAACCAAAAAATCATAAAGATTAGAATCAGCCCCGCTTAAGTCGGGGCTTTTTTCTTAATTAGTATTGATGAAAATTTTTTTCCCTGATAATGTCTTTTCAAAAATCCTCTTTAACAATTTGCCTGAGGAAGATAAAAATTTAATATCTTTTAAGGAATCTGCAGCCCTTTCATTGGAAGTAAGGAAAGACTCTTCATCAATTGTCCTCATGCCGGTTTCAGATATCATCACCAACAAGGATTTTTTTATTTCCTCATCTTTAGGAATATCATTTGAAGAATCTCTCTGCAACTCTTATATATATTATAATTCGGAAAAAGAAATAATTGATGAGTTTAAATTAGCAGGCGATATTTCAACAGTAGAAGCAATAATCGGGCTTATCTTTTTTAAAGAAAATTATGAACTCGATTTTAAAATGAACATCTCCTTAAATGATAATGAGCTGATTTCCTCAAATCATATTTTAACCGGCGATAAAAATTTTATTGGTGAAAAGTATGAAAAAGGAATAAGCTTTGCTGAAGAGATAATTGAGTTAATTTCCGCACCCTTTGTTAATTATGTGTTGGCATCGGGGGATGATAAGAACCTGAAAAAATATTC
>CBEPPX010000407.1:0-2562 GCA_965511205.1 uncultured Ignavibacteriales bacterium
ATAATATTTTCTGTTGATGCAATACAGGGGCTTGGCGCAGTTACGCTTGATGTAAAAGAATGCAACGTAAATTTTCTTTCCTGTGGAACTCAAAAATGGATGCTTGGTGTGCAGGGTCTGGCTTTTATTTATATTGAAGAGGACCTTCAAAATAAAATTAAAACTGTTCCGCTTGGATGGCTTTCTGTTAATAACGCATGGGATTTTCTGGATTATAAAATTGATCTTCGATCCTCAGCAAGCAGGTATCAATCGGGTACTTTAAACGCTTTGGGTATTTATGCATTTAACACTTCTTTAAAATTATTTAAGGAGTTCGGTTTTAAGAATATTGAACAGCAGATAATAAGTAACACTTTATATTTTAATAAACTTCTTGCTGATGTTGGAATTGAGCCGGTGCTTTTAAATTACCCTGAAGAAAATATTGCAGGAATTGTAAGTTTTAAAAGTGATAAGTCGGAAAAGATTTTTAATCATCTTTCCGAAAAAAATATTATCTGCTCCGAAAGGTTGGGATATATTAGGTTATCGCCCCATTTTTACAATACAAAAAGCGATATTAATAAAGTAGTTGATGAAATCAGAAAAAATTAGAATCTTTATACTATATTCGTATTAAAAGAAAGTAATTTTATCAAAGGAAAATTTATGAGAAGATTTTTGTTTTCATTTAGGTGTGCACAGTTTTTAATAATCTTTATGCTTGTTCCTCTTATTACGTTTGCACAAAACGAGGAAAAAGTAAGAATAAGTCCTAAAGCAATGGTACAGCAAACTGTTGGATTTACGGATGTTTCTATAGAGTATAGTAGACCCGGCGTAAAGGGAAGAGAAATATGGGGAGGGTTGGTTCCTTATCACGTTGTTTGGCGGGCCGGTGCAAACGAAGCAACAAAAATTACTTTCAGTACGGATGTAAAGATAAACGGAAAAAAATTAAAAGCAGGCAATTACGGTTTTTTTACGATTCCAACAAAAGATAACTGGACTTTAATATTTAATAAAGTGGCGGACCAGTGGGGCGCCTTTGAATATAACGAAGCGGAAGATGTGTTAAGGATTGAAGTTACATCGGAAGAAGGTGACTTGCAGGAGTGGCTGGCATATACTATAACAAAAACTTTAGATAACGCAGCAACAATTAAGTTGGAATGGGAAAAACTAAATATACCTTTTATGGTTGAAGTTGAAATCAAAAATTAAAAATGCTTATAAAAACAAGATTGCAGAATAACTTCCCCCCACCGGGTAAAATTATATCTGCAATCCAAATTTAAAATTCTATTGTCTGACTCATGACGCTCAGTTTCTTATCAACTTCAAAATCTCTTTGGTTTTCTTTTTCATTAATTTTTCATCACCACGGCTTTCAACATTCAATCTTAAAATCGGTTCGGTGTTAGACATTCTTAAGTTAAATCTCCATTCAGGATATTCAACAGATAAGCCATCAACACGAACAATTTTCCCATCACTGTAAGCGGCTTCAACTTCGTTCATCCTTGCTGCAGCATCATCAATTGTAGAGTTTATTTCGCCTGAGCATGGATAGGTTTCAATCATTTCGCTAACTAATGATGAAAGAGATTTCTTCTCTTCAGACATAAGCTGGAGAATTAAAAGAAATGGGATCATTCCGCTATCGGAATAAGCATTATCCCTAAAGTAGTGATGAGCAGACATTTCGCCACCATAAATTGCATTTACTTCGCGCATCTTTTCTTTTATAAATGCATGCCCGCTTTTAGATTCAACAGCTTTGCCGCCGCGCTGGTTAACAATTTCCAGTGTGTTCCATATAAGCCGTGGATCGTGCACTATGCTTTCGCCCAGATGGTTTTTTAAAATTGATTTTGCCAATAATCCAACGATGTAATATCCTTCAATAAAATCTCCTTCTTCATCAAAGAAAAAACAACGGTCATAATCGCCATCCCAGGCAACTCCCAAATCGGCGTTATGCTCTTTTATAGCTTCGATAGTTGGTTTACGGTTTTCTTCAATCATAGGATTTGGAACCCCGTTGGGAAACTCTGAATCTGGTTCGTTAAATATTTTTATCATTCCAATGGGGAGTTTTGATTCGATGGCATTTAGTGCCAACCCCACACAGCCGTTTCCGCCATTCACAACAACCTTAAGCGGGTCTATTTTTTCCGCATCATAAAATTGGCTTAGGTTATTTATAAAGTCATCCATCAGATCAACATCCGTAACAGTCCCTTTTTCAACTTTAACATCGCTAAAATTATTTTCAAGTATCATCAGTTCAACTTCATTTAAACCTGAGCTGTAACCTACGGGAACAGAATCCTTCTTGACAAACTTCATCCCGTTATACTCAGGCGGATTATGGCTTGCAGTTATCATTATTCCTCCATCGGCATTAAGATGAGGGGTTGCAAAGTAAACCATTTCCGTGCCACACAGCCCGATGTTAGTAACACTAACACCACTGTCATTCAGTCCTTTAGTAAGCGCTTCAGAAATTTCCACCGAAGATTTCCTTATATCGTATCCTACCACGATATGTTTTGCATCAATATATTTTGAATAAGC
>CBEPPX010000408.1:0-2560 GCA_965511205.1 uncultured Ignavibacteriales bacterium
GGAAGACAAAGGATTCCGCGTGCTTCCTTTGTAATAAAATTTACATGTTCCGGTGTTACAAGCTCGGCAGCCATAACAAAATCACCTTCGTTTTCCCTGTCGGGATCATCAACAACAATAACCATCTTGCCGTTTTTAATATCCTTAACTGCTTCGTTTATTGTGTTGAACTTAAATTCACCATTATTATTTTCCATCAGTATCCTAACTCCTTTAACCAGTTTTCTGTTATGTTAGTGGTTTTACCGTTCCCGTTTTTTCTTAAAAGTTTTTCAATGTACTTTGCAAGCACATCGGTTTCTATGTTTATTTTATCCCCAACTTTTTTAAATTGAATTGCAGTGTTTTGCCAGGTGTGAGGGATAATTGAAATTCCAACTTTAGAATTATCAAGCTCTGCAATTGTTAAACTTATTCCATCAATTGTTATTGATCCTTCATCAACAAGATATTTTTGAAGAGATTCATCTGCATTTAATTTAAGAAAGTAATTTTCACCAAGTTTTTTTATTTCCAGTATCGTACCGATTCCGTTAGTATGCCCCTGTACAAAATGTCCTCCCAATCTATCGTTTAATTTTAAAGATCGTTCTAAATTTACAGGAGTTGAAAGCTGCATTTTTGCAAAAGTGGTTTTTTCCAAAGTTGCGCCAACTGCATCAACCCAAAAGCCATCATTTTCAACTTTAATCGCTGTTAAGCAAACGCCGCTAACACAAATAGAATGATCCACAGAAATATCTTCAAGTATTTTACCGGCAGAAATCTTAATCCGCATTCCACCTGCAATTGGGTTAATGCTTGAAATTTTACCTATTTCTTCAATAATTCCTGTAAACATTTTATAAACTTAATTGTTTTGTTCTTTATATAATATGCAAAAATTAATTATTTACCTTTTTATAAACCAATTTTAGGTCTTTACCAATTTTTTCGGAGCTAATTTTTTCAAGATGAAGCAGGGAAGAGGTTGATACTCCACTAATTCCTTCTCCAAGGATTGTTGGCGCCTGCAGAATAATGATCTCATCAAAATATTTTCCATTAATGAATTGCGAAAAAATATCGCTTCCACCTTCAACAAATAGTGATGTTATTTTTTTTTCTCCAAGTTTTATTAAGACATCCAATAATTTTATTTGTTCGTTATCATCTGTTTTGAATTGAATTAAACGCGCTCCTTTTTCAATAATTTTATTGATCTTTTCTTTATCAGAATTCTTACCTGTTAGTATCCATGTGTTTTCAACATCTTCAGCAGAAAGAACAGCAGCATTTAAATCTATACTCAGTTTCCCATCTAAAATAATTCTCTTTGGATTTCTTCCCTCAACATTTCTAACGGTTAGCTGCGGGTTATCAACCTTAACAGTGTTTGCGCCGACTAAAACTGCATCATAAGCTGCTCTCTGCTGATGAACAAATTGATTCGATTCTTCTCCCGTTAACCAGGTCTGTTCATTTTTTGATTTGGTAATTTTACCATCTGTTGATTGAGCAACTTTTAAAGTGATGTATGGAATTTTCGTTTTAACATAATTGAAATAAAATTTATTTAATTCCTCTCCTTCATTTTTGAGTTGATCATTTATAACTTCAATATCGGCATCCCGTAATTGTTTTATGCCTTCACCGCTAACTTCCGGATTAGGATCGAGGTTGCTAATAACAACTCGTGCTATTTTCTTATTAATAATTAATGGAACACAAGGAGGAGTTTGTTTATTTGTATGGCAACAAGGTTCAAGATTGCAATATAGTGTTGAACCATTTGGATCTTCTACAGAATTGTTGATTGCTTCTACTTCAGCGTGTGCTTCCCCATATTTTTGATGAAATCCTTCGCCAATAACTTCACCGTTTTTTACAATTACTGTTCCAACCAGCGGATTAGGAGAAACAGTTCCTGCTCCTTTTGCAGCCAGCTCAAAACATCTCTTCAAGTATACTTCATCGTATCCGGCATCTTCATACATATTTTATAAGTCTGTTAAATTCGTTCAGCGTTCTCTTTATTGTTTACAGTTTTTCTTTCGAAGGCAGCAATCTGTTTTACTGCTTCAATAGCTTTATCAATATGTTCTTCGGTGTTAAAAGCGCCAATACTTAGACGCACGGTACCATGAATTTTATCCGTTCCTAATTGAACATGAACAAGCGGCGCACACTGCAAACCTGTACGGCATGCAATATTATGATCAACATCAAGCATGGTTCCCACATTACCCGCATCCCAGCCCTCTACGTTAAAACTGAGAACTGCATTGTGGTTTTCTGTGCGATCAGCGCAATACAAAGTTACTTTATCAATTTCCTGTAATCCATTGCGAAGTTTATTCCACAGTTTCATCTCTTTGTTATGAAGATTTTCAAGTCCTTCTTTTTCTATCCACTTTTGTCCAGCAAGTAATCCTGCAATTCCTACAATATTCAGGGTTCCGCATTCCATCCTGTAAGGAAATTCTTCAAGATGAAAAGGATAAGCAGATCGCACACCAGTTCCCCCGAAACGTGTTCCTTTAATCTCAACATCTTCACCTATATATGAACCGCCAATTCC
>CBEPPX010000409.1:0-2558 GCA_965511205.1 uncultured Ignavibacteriales bacterium
TATAAGCTGCTGCTAGTTTTGTATCGTATTTATTTTTCTTATAACCGGCTCCGTTATAACCGCGTGCAAACTTAGCCCAGTTTTTATTTTTAAGATGTTTAACCAAACCTTCAGACTTAATGAATTTACCAAAAGCCATAAGATGAAATCTCTCAGATTTGTTCATCGCCTTAACATAATTTTGAACAGAGTTGTAACTAACCTTTTTATAATGATAGCCCATAATCTGGAAGATGCCCCACGAAGCAGATTCCATTGCAGCTGCTTTGTGAATTTTCTTTGCTTTATTTAAACGATCATATTCTCTTTCTCCGCCTTTGTAAAATTTGGTGGTCCATTTGGGATAAAGAACATTTTCGTTTCCTTCTTTCAAATCAGATGGATTGAGCCCGTGAACTTTTAATCTTTTCCAGAAAATATGTCCTTCAAAAAGTATTTTAGGTTTACCGCTGGTTAAAAATCCACGCCCGCTCGATTCTACTTCGTAAACTGCTTTGACTGCAGCAACTTCCACTTTTAATTCTTTTGCAAGATCAATTAAATCTTTTTCTGCAAGAAATTTTTTGGGTGATTCTTTTAATGCTTTTGGCGCAACCGCATTAAGCTTCATCCAGGTTTTTGTTCCAACAATTCCATCAACAATAAGCTTATTCTTTTTCTGAAAATCTTTTACGGCATTTTCAGTTTTTTTACCAAAATCACCATCAACAACAAGCTCATAGCCAGCTTTGTTAAGAAGTTCCTGTAATAGTCTTACAGAATCTCCTTTAGCTCGAATTTTTAATGTTTGCATTTTTTACCTCCTTTTCGTTTAATAATTACCTATGGCAAGCAGGCTTGCCTGCTGCAAACAGGTATGTAAAAGATGTGTAAAATATATCAGAGTTTTCTAGTAACTACAACCACTGTTTTCATTGTTTCAGCAACGCCTGTTCCATCATTTAGTGCTTCAAGGAAGATGATATAAATACCAATTCGCAATGCTTGACCATCATCTTCCAAGCCATCAAAAATAACTGAGCCGGAAGAACCGCTTGGCTGGTTGTTTGCCAAAGTTCTAACCAATCTTCCCTTGCTGTCAAATATTTTTATACCATTAACTTGGGATAATATTTGATGAGAGTCAAGAAAATCAATTTAACGATTGGCAAGAAATAAGAATTTTATCTTAAAGATATTTTGTTCTAACAGAGCAATAGACTAATTTTTGTCTTTAAAATTTAGCAAGATAAAGGGATGAGTAATAAAAGCTTTGACATAAAAAGAACAATGAGTATAGATGATTATGCTTATGTAAAAGGTATTAGTAAAGAGTTAGTGGAGAAATTGATTGAGCAAAGGAAAATTGATTGCGTCAAATTAGATGGCGAGAAATATATTTACCTCACACTTGCAACTATTGAATGGAAGGAGAAAGAATAGATAATCACAAAATCATTACTTCATTATAACCATCTTTTTAGCTTTTATAAATCCTTCGCTTACTAACATATAAAAATACACTCCGCTTGGTAAGTTTTCTCCTAATAATTTCAGTTTGGCCTCAAGAAATTTTGGCTCATTTAATTATAGAATAGCTAAAAATTGTTCCTTTAAATCAATGGAATACTTAAAATCAAGCGTTTCTAAATATGTTGAATGATTTTTTTGCTTTTATTATAAGTTTTGGGATTCACCTTTTCATAGTTTACGAGCAACCACAACCACGGTTTTCATTGTTTCAACAACACCTGTTCCATCATTCAATGCTTCAAGGAATATTATGTAAATTCCAATACGCAGTGCTTGCCCGTCATCTCCCAAACCATCAAAAATAACTGAGCCGTAAGAACCGCTTGGCTGGTTGTTTGCTAATGTTCTAACTAATCTTCCTTTGCTGTCATATATTTTTATTCTTACCTGCGAAGTAGTTTGCGTAAGGTTGTAGTTTATAATTGCAAAATCCTCAAACCCATCATTATCCGGTGAGAAAGGATTTGGAGAAACTGAAATGTTTGATTCAGTATTTAGATTTTCCGCAAAGATGCTATTCTGCTTTCCGGGAGTTGCACCAAACGGATCAACAGAGCTGCTCCAGTTGGAGGCATCATTCCCCCCAAGATTTGGATTTATTCTTTCAAGCGAAATATTTTTTTTCGATGCGAAATTATCGTTATGCCATTTATCTGAATAAAAAACCGAATCGATAATATTTCCTTTTACATCTCTCAGTAATATTAATTCGCCGGTGTTTACTAATCCAAGGTTTGATTCGTCCAGTATTGTAATAAACTCATCTCCACTCAACCCGTAATTAAATTCAATTGAAGAATCGGCTGCAAGAATAAAATAAGCATCTTTTGGAATTTTAAAAGGAATTTCAGAAAGTTTATATGAATTTCCGTTTTCATCTTCAAACTGCCAACCGCCAATGTTTACGGAGTCGTCACTTAAATTTAAGAACTCAATAAAATCACTGTTTCCCTCAGAAGCATCATACATAATTTCGTTTATTACTAAATCATTACGCTCATAATCTGGCGCATCGCCAATTGAATTAGGCGCCCCGGGAGTGCTTC
>CBEPPX010000410.1:0-2547 GCA_965511205.1 uncultured Ignavibacteriales bacterium
GCATCTTCATCAGGAGTAAAAATAAAAATAATCGTAAGGGGAATTTGCTGCCTTTGGCCAGGAGTTAAAGGATTAAGCGAAAATATTAAGGTAATAAGTATTGTTGACAGATTTTTAGAACATGCAAGGGTTTTTATTTTCCATAACAATGGTGATAAAAAATATTACGTTGCTTCTGCTGATTGGATGAAGAGAAACCTTAGCAGACGTGTAGAAGTTTGTTTCCCTATACTCGATAAAAGATTACAAACTCAATTTCAGAAGATGATCGATATTCAATGGAGCGATAATGTAAAAGCACGAATTATTGATAAAGACCAACTGAATAAATATGTTAAACTTAACCAAGATAAAAAAGTAAGAAGCCAGTATGAGATTTATAATTATATTAAGGGATAGATTTTTTCTTAAATAACAATGATTGTCAGGTCATTTGGCCGTTGAACGAGAGCCCATCCGGATAAAATTCAACAGTCACAAATCAAAATGAACAAATCAATGAAATTGAAAATTAGAAATAATTTAGAAAGTTCTTACAACGACATTTTTACCCAGAAAGTATTAACTGCCCTTGAGTTCTTAGCAAGATATAATTCAGATCGAAAAGTGCTAATGAGAAAACGGATTGAGAGAAGAACTTTACGAATACAAAATAAGCAAAGAATTACTTTTCTTAATCCCGATGATATTATCCCTGGAACTAAGATAAAAGTTCAGGATGCAAGAGATGGTAAATTCATCGGCTCAGAAATACCAGGTGATCTTCAGCGCCAATGGATTCAGGGAACAGGACCTGGCGCAAAACCGAACTCACCTATTGAAAAGAGCATTCGCAATGTGGCTTATGCTTTACTTTCCGGTGCCGACGGCTGGATGTTCGACGGTGAGGATGCTCTCGGACAGGTAACAACAATGTCTTTGGATAATCAAAGAAATTTAAAGCTGGCATTTCAAAAAGATCCTGTATTTCTGAAAATTGCCGAGAATGTATCAAATGAGATGAACAAGTGGGCAGTTGATTTTTTCGGCAAAAAAATAATTGATGATTGGAAGGAACAGCTAAATTTTACTACTAAAATTTTCCGTGCCCGCGGATTACATTTAGATGACCGTCATATTTGTGATGAGAATCGTGTTGCGTTGTCTGCTTCAATTGTTGATATGACTTTGTATGTTGTAAATAACTATAAAGAATTACAAAAGGCAGGCTCCTCTATTGTACTATATCTTCCTAAAATTCAGACTGCAGAAGAGGCATCATTTTGGAATGAGATGCTTGCAGCCCTCGAAGAACATCTTGAATTGCCAATTGGAACAATAAAAGTTTATGTACTAGTTGAACAACTTGAAGCAACATTTCAGTTAATGGAAATACGTGCAGCGTTGGGTAAACACTTTCTTGGCTACAATACAGGAAGATGGGATTACATCAATAGTGTTGCCGATGCTAACTGCTGGGATAAGGATTTTATCAATCCCAATATTGAATCAATAGTGATGACCTACGGATATATGAGAAATTATGAAGACCGTGTGCGTCGTGCTGTCAACACTCCAGATATAAACGGAAATTTTGCACTCTGGCAAGGTGGAATGGAGCCAAACATTCCAGTGGGTTCAGAAAAAGGTATGGAAGATAGCATGAAGAAAGCCGTTGCCGGAGCAGTACGAGAGCAAGCAGAAGGCGCAAGTGGAAAATGGGTGGCTCATTGGAGAATGGTTCATATTGTTCGTCCTGTTTGGAATAAAGTTGGTGAAGATAATCAACTTGGAAAACCCTTTCCTGCACTAACTTACACGAAAGAAGATTCTGATGGTTTAACTTTACTTGAACCAGCTCCCAGGTCAATTCGCGGCGCGCGAAATCTTTTAAGTGTTGCTCTGCAATATGGTAACGCATTCGGACAGGGATTTCAAGCCGCTGCATTAAAACCTGCTGATTTTTTTAATAATGATGATATACTTTACCTTATGGAAGATATGGCTACAGGAGAAATTCGATTGAGTATTTTGTGGGAATGGCTCCATAAAAGAGGCAAACTAAACGAGGATGATTTTGAAATTGGGATTAAAACGGGCGATGTTTTTTCTGGTAAGATATTTGACAAACTATTAGAGCAAGAATATGAGAAACTGGTTCAGGCTAAAAATAAAGATGTTTATGATATTTCCAAGCAGACTACATTACCAATTGCACGTAAGATTGTTAAAACTTACGTTTTAGAGGATACGAAAATCCCCTGGTACATTGACCTGTTGAATATAAATTTGAATAATCATGATTTAATATTGGCTAAAGAAAGAATTAGTTTGTACATGAATGAGTTTAAAAAAGATGGTACAAGGATTACAGAAAATTTAGATTTTGAAAGAAACTTAAAAATATAATTTTCATAGAAGGAGAATATGAATTTATTTAATAAAGAAGTTGAAGAAACCAATAAATGGTTTTCCTCACCCCGATTTGATGGGATAACACGTCTATATTCTGCGCAGCAAGTTGTTGAACAGCGTGGAACGATTCAGACAGAATATACAGTTGCAAAA
>CBEPPX010000411.1:0-2543 GCA_965511205.1 uncultured Ignavibacteriales bacterium
AACAGGCCAGACAGTTGAAGACAAAGTTAATAGATATTACAACGACGCAATAATCCAGTACGATGACAATGGCGAGACAAAGTCATTTAATCTCTACAGTCCTGATGATGTCGCAACGCAATTGTTGTCAGATTACATACCTGGTAATTATTCATTCAATGAACCACAAGAACTTTCAGATTTCCTAGAAGATTACCAAGCAATGCTTCAGGATCCTGCTCTAGAAAAAAGAATGTCTCACTATAATCTTGAATGGGAAGAAAAGAACCAGACAATTCTAGATGCTCTTCAAGGACAAAATGGTCTTCAAATGCAACAGATACTCTGGGATGTCTACGATTTTGCAGGCGGTGACAAGCCAAAAAATCTTGAACGAAAAAAGTAACCTTTTATTCCTGATTACAGCATCATCTCTAAAATATTCGTTAATTTCTCATTACAAATATTTTCTTTAAATAAACTTAACTATGAAACAAAAAGACACTCCTAAAGGTGAAATAGTTCTTTATAAAACCCCCGAAGGTGATACCCAATTTGATGTAAAGCTGGAGGAGGATACTGTCTGGTTAAATCAAGCCCAAATGGTTCGCTTATTTAAATCCACAAAGCAGAATGTAAGTTTACATATCAATAATGTTTTCAAAGAAGGAGAATTAAATAAAAGTTCAACTGTCAAGGAATACTTGACAGTTCAAAAAGAAGGAAAACGAACAGTAACACGAGCAATTGAACATTATAATTTAGATGTAATAATCTCAGCTGGCTATCGCGTTAAATCAAAAAGAGGTACTCAATTCCGTATTTGGGCAAATAAAGTATTAAAAGATTATTTGACAAAAGGGTATGCATTAAATGAAAGAAAGCTAAAAGAACAAACGGAGAGAATGAAAGAATTAGAAAAAACTCTCGATATTTTTTCTAAGGTAGCAGAATCTTATCAACTAAAACAAGATGAATTTGCTGGAATAATTCAAGTTGTTAAGGATTATACCTATGCGCTGGATACTTTAGATAATTATGACAGAAAGACTCTAATAATTTCCTCAACAAACAAAAAGGAAATATTCCAAATTAATTATGCATCGTCTAGAAAAGTAATTAAGAAGATGAAGGAACAATTTGGCGGTTCAACATTATTTGGGAAAGAAAAAGATAAATCTTTTAAAGGAACCGTTGGTGCAATTTATCAGACTTTTGGTAAGAAAGAATTATATCCTAGTGTTGAGGAAAAAGCGGCACATCTTCTTTATTTTACTATAAAAAATCATTCATTCGTTGATGGCAATAAGAGAATAGCAGCAGCACTATTTTTATGGTTTCTTCAAATGAATAATTATCTCTATTCAAAAGATGGCAGAAAAAGAATTCCGGATAATGCATTGGTTGCTTTATGCCTGTTAATTGCAGAAAGCAATCCGAAAGAAAAAGATGTAATAGTGAAAGTTGTAATAAATTTGATTAATAAGAAAAATTAATATTTTATATGAATTATAAACCCCAATTTACTACACCATAAGTAATAATTGCAATTTAATCATCGACAATAAACTCACAACCTTTAGGTATTTCCGGTTTAACCAGGAGTACATCTTCTTTTATCAGATGAACTGTTCCGATTGGATAACCTTTTTTCTTTATTACATACTTTTTAAATGTGTATGTAACCGGCACAACTCCTGCAGTTTTTGCTTTGCTGTGGTAAGCGGCTAACGCAGCAGTTCTCTTTAAAACATTTTTAGGAATTGCTTCTTTTGTGTTTTCAACTTTTAATACAACGTGCGATCCGGAAACACTTCTTGCATGAAACCAGTAATCATTCTGCTTTGCGAACCTTGTTGTAAGCAAATCGTTATTTTTGCTATCCTTTCCAACATAAACGTGGTATTTATCATCAATAATGTAATGCTTGAATTTTTCCTTTATATCTTCTTTTTCCGGTTTCATTCCTTGTCTCTTTATTTTTAAATCTTTAATAATAATATCAAGCTCTTTAAGTGAATCAATATTAACCAGCCCGGCTTCAATATTTTTAAGTTTCTCATAATTAGTTTTTGCCTTTTTCATCAACTCAACAGATTTTTCAAATCCAATTTTCTCAGCTTTTGATTTATCAAACCAGTAATCAATATTATTCCTTGGAGCTATTTTTTGATTTAGTTTTATTTTTATCTTTTCATTATTAGCATAGATATCTTCAACTTCAATTTCTTTCATCCCAGGTTTTAATGAATTAATATTTATGAGAAGAAGATTGCCGAATTTGTTGTACTTATCTTCACTGCTTCCTTTATCAATTACACCCTGTAAACTATTTAATTTATTGGAGAGTTTTTTTAATTCCTTATCAAGATGTTTGGTGACTAATTTCAGTTTTCCACTTTTGCTTTCAAGAAAATGTTCTTTAGAGAAGAAATAATTCTGTGCAGAAATTATATCATCAAACACTTCTTTTTTTGTAAAGGGCATACTGCGGAATGTTTCAAATCCTATATTCACTTCGGGCGAATCTTCATCGATAAATAGTGTCGGCAGCTTAAGTCTGA
>CBEPPX010000412.1:0-2541 GCA_965511205.1 uncultured Ignavibacteriales bacterium
GACAATAAATGGGAAATCCAAAAGCACCGAAACATAAAGAATTATCTGTAGAACAGCTCCGCTGGAAGTGTAATCCTGATATGTTGGAGTTCAGTTCAACGGGCGAACTTGAACCTATTGAAGGAATTTTAGGACAAGAGAGAGCATTAAAAGCGCTTAAACTTGGCGTTGATCTTAGAGCGCCAGGATATAACATATACATTGCAGGATTATCTGGTTCGGGCAAGGCAACTGCGGTAAAAAAGATTTTAGAAAAAATTGGAGCTAACGGTCCTGCTCTTTATGACTATGCTTATGTAAATAATTTTAAGGATACTGACCATCCAGTACTTCTTACCCTTCCTAAAGGACGAGCAAAGAAATTTAAACGTGATTTATGCAATTCAATTGAAATACTAAAAGTAAACATTCCCAAGGCTTTGGAAAGTGAAGTGTACCTGGATAAGAAAAAGAACATAATCTCAGATTATAACCAGCAAGAGCAAGACCTGATGAACGACTTTGATTCTAAGCTAAGAAAAGTCGGATTATCGTTGGGTCAGATTAAGGTGGGGGAGATTGCCCGACCGGATATTATTCCACTGATTGATGATACACCCGTTCCCATTTTTCAGCTCGATGAAAAGATTAAAGAGGGAAAATTAACTGAAGAGCAGGCGAAGGAAATTGTTGGTAAATACAATGAGCATCAGCAGGAACTGCAATTACTTTTTAAAAAGGGTTTAAAAATCAGCCAGGAATTCCAGGAAAAACTTACGAGTCTGGAAAAAAATTGTGCCGTTGAAGTAGTTAAAGCAGTTTTAGAAAATCTGATTGAAAAATATAATGATTCAAAGATCCAGGGTTACTTAAAACAAGTGGAAGAAAGCATACTTGAAAACATTCAAATATTTAAAGGTGTAAAGCCGGAGGGGGAAACAACCAGCGAAGGTTTTACTATCGATTACTTTAAAGAGTATGATGTAAACATCGTAATGGATAACAGCAATACAAAAGATGTTCCGATTATAATTGAAACATCTCCGACGCATTCAAATCTTTTCGGCGCTACCGAGAGAGTAAGTGACGGCAGGGGAAATTATTACAGCGATTTTACGAATATAAAAGCAGGTTCGCTTCTTAGAGCCAACGAGGGATACATTGTACTGAATGTTATGCACCTGTTCGAAGAAGCTGGTGTATGGAAAACTTTAAAGAGAGTTTTAACATACAATAAATTAGAAATTCAGGATCCGCCAAACCTTTTTCAATTTTCTTCATCTATGTTAAAACCGGAACCGATTTATATAAATGTTAAGGTTATACTACTAGGCAGCCAGTATATTTACTCTTACCTTTCGGAGCATGAGTACGATTTTAAAAAGATGTTTAAAGTAAAAGCAGATTTTGATTATGAAATAAAACGTTCGGATAAAGTATTAACCGAGTATGCGCGGGTAATAAAAAAGTTTGTTAGAGATGAAAACCTTAAAGAGTTTGATAAAACTGCTATTGCTCATCTGCTGGAAATTGCAGCAATCTTTGCAGGGCAAAAAGAAAAACTTACAACCAGGTTCTCTAAAATTGCTGACCTTGCCAGGGAAGCAAACTTTTGGGCTATTGATGACGGGTTTGATGTTGTTACAGCAGCACACGTAGAAAAAGCATATAATAATGCTATAAACAGGCATGGTATGCTTGAATCTAAAATATCGGAAATGTACGAAGACGGAACTTACCTAATGGATACAGTAGGTGAGAGAGTTGGACAGATAAACGGATTGGCGGTATACTCTGCTGATTTTTATTCTTTTGGAAGACCGACGCGCATTACATCTACAGTTTCTTTAGGAAGTGGAAACATTATTAATGTTGAACGCGAAGCCGGGATGAGCGGGAGGCACTATAACAAAGGCGTTTTAATAATATCAGGTTATTTTAAAGAAACTTTCGGGCAGGATATTCCGCTTGCTTTTAATGCTAATCTTGTGTTCGAGCAATCATACGGCACGGTTGATGGCGACAGTGCTTCCTGCGCAGAAATATTTGCATTGCTCTCTACACTTTCCGGTTTGCCAATCAAACAATCAATTGCTGTTACCGGCTCGCTAAACCAGAAAGGGGATGTACAGCCAATCGGTGGAGTTAATGAAAAGATAGAAGGATTTTATGAATTATGTAAAACCAAAGGGTTAACTGGTGAACAGGGTGTGGTAATACCTGTTCAGAACGTTAAAGACCTTATGCTTAAGGAAGAAGTTGTTAATGCAGTTACTGAAAAAAAATTCCATGTATATTCTATCTCAGGATTAGAAGAAGGAATTGAAATTCTTACAGGAGTTAAAGCCGGCAAGAAGATGAAAGAGGGGTATGAGAAGGATACAGTTTTCGATCTTGTAGAAAGAAAGCTAAAAGATATGTACGCAAAATCGAGAGCTATTAAAGAGGAAGATGCAAAACCCAAAAAGAAAAGTAATAAAAGGAAATAATTCTTGAGAAGAATTAAAAATAACCTTTTTAAAGATTGGCATTCTTGAAAATGAATGATCCATTACAAAATTC
>CBEPPX010000413.1:0-2541 GCA_965511205.1 uncultured Ignavibacteriales bacterium
AGTTTAGTAGTCACACTTCGACAAGCTCAGTGTGACATTATTAATTATAATCCAACCTGTATCCCTGCTAAAAAATTTCTTTCTGCAGCAGGAAAAAATTCTTTACCAATTGCATACGCTGAATACAAATTATCAAAAATATTATTTACCTGTAAATAAACTTTCCATGGAGTTTGTGAATTAACAAACGGAAATTCATAGCTTGCAATAAAATCTGATACAAAATATGCTTCGTTTACATTATCAGAGTAATCTGTAAACCCGGGGAACTGGTTAAAATAACTTCTTAAGTTATCATCATAATTATCAGAAAATATTTTGCCAACATACTTACCTGTTAATCGAAAATATAAACCGTGATCATTATAGCTAACACCAAAGTTTGCAAGAAAATCAGGAAAGCCGCTTATTCTGTTTCCATCAAGTTCAATAAAATTATCCGCATCAATAAAAAACTTTCCTTCTTCAATTGTGTTGCGGCTTACGGTTGCATTCCCAAACAATTCAATTCTGTCATTCAACAGTTTAATTATTGCACTCAGTTCTGCCCCGAGATGAACGGTTTTATCCACGTTACCTGTTATCGGCTGACCAAATCTATCAACCTGACCTTTCTTAACTATTTCATCATTAAAGAGCATATAGAAAAAGTTAAAAGTAAATGAGTAATCTTCATCATTTAGCGATGCACCTAATTCAAAGTCATTCATTGTTTCAGGTTTTGTAAGAGGTTTATCAAAATTATATGTTCCATCAGGATTAAGCTCAAACTTTGGGACTTCTCCTCCACTCGATTCTGCTGCGTCATAATATTCTTTTAATCTTGGCTCGCGTGAAACCCTTGCAAAAGAAAAATATAAATTAAATAGTTCTGCCGGTTTATAATTTATTCCAATTCTTGGATTTAGGAAGATATTGTTCACACTAAAATCTGTCCCTACATATTTTTCATCATGAAGTTTATAATTATGATAAGCAAGCTGAAGTTCACCGAGAATGTTAAGTTTTTCGTTTAAGTTATAAGATTCGTGAACAAAAGCGCTTGCGATATCCTTCCCTCCCCTGTAAAAATAGTAGCGGTATTTTTTTGTAATTCCTCCCGGAAGATTTTCGCCATGATTAACACTTCCCCAATGTATTGAATTATGCTTTCTAAGTTCTGCACCAAAGAATAAAACACCATTTGTATGATTTAAACTGAATCGGGGAATCCAACCGTACTGTGTGTTTTCAACTTTTGCACGAATCAATACATTACCAGGATTTTGAGTTGGGGTGAAACCATTATCCTGAGTTAATCTTAAATACGTTGTATCAGCCCACGAACCATCGAAATCAAAAAAGCCATTACCAAGCAAAATAAAAAGAGCAGAATTGAATTTTAAGTTTTCGTTTATCTGCCAATCGTTTAATAATTCAAAATGGGGCTGGGAAAAATTTTCTATCTCCTCAGGTCTTCTATCAAGCGTATAAGTGTAACCGCTTTCATCAGCTTCCCAGTATGAGTAATTTGCTTTACGCAGAGTTTTATCTTTTACAGCAAACTTTGCAACTCCTGTGTAACCTAATCCATCAGCAATTGGTCCTCCAAAAAAGTTAAACTGGGTAGTAAAATTTTTATCATACCTTACACCGGAAAGATAGTAGGAATTAAAATTAACCCACGTTTTATCTTTGTAGCCTGAACTTAAAATTTTTCCAAGCTTTGCATAAACTGAATACTTGCCATCGATTAAGCCACTGGAAAATGCAGCAGAGAATTTTTTTGTAATATAAGAACCATATGATGCAGAAAGTTCCAGCTTTGGTTTATTGGAAAAAGATGAGGTGATAAGATTTATTGATCCACCGATTGCTGGATAACCGAACACTCCTGAGCCAGCTCCTCTTTGCACCTGGATCAACTCTGTACTAGCAAGAAGATCGGGAAAATCAAGCCAGTAAACATTATGATCTTCAGGATCGTTTTGTGGAATTCCATTAATTGATACCGTAATTCTTCTTTGATCAAACCCGCGGATGCTTAAATAATTATAACCTATTCCGTTTCCGCTTTCGGAATAAAAAGTTGTTGAAGGAAGATCGCTCAGGTATTTTGGGATATCATAAACAGTGTAATTCTTTTCAATATCTTTTTGCTTGATCTGATCAAAGGCAAGCGGCGTAATTCCCTGCTTTCCAACAGTTGCTTCAACCAGCACAGTTTGTGAAGGAATAATTTTATAATCAAGATAGAAAAGATAAAAAACAGACCCATCAGAAGTTGGAGTTGAGGGAGTATTATTTAATTCAGTAATTGTGATATTTTTTGTTTCAAATCCAACATAGCTAATAATTATTTTATCGGATGGTTTTACATCAGCAAAAAGTTTGAACTCACCATTTTTATCTGTGGTAGTGCCCTTAGTGGTTTCAGTTATCAGCGTAATATTTGCATCCTGCAAACCTCTGCTGGTTTCTCTGTCAATAACTTTGCCCCAGATTAGAATCTGCTGTGCAATAGCAGAAAAATTTAAACATAAAAAAAGAACGATTAAGATT
>CBEPPX010000414.1:0-2539 GCA_965511205.1 uncultured Ignavibacteriales bacterium
TGGATAGGTTTAAAGATTTTATAAAGGATACTACATTTTTAAAACGATTTGAAATTGATGAAGATCGTCTGGCAAAAATAACGGAAGATGATGAGGAACTGTTGAAATTTGGATTTGAATGGGTAAAATTCAGCCTTTTTGGAGAAAAAACAGTAAAAATTAAAAATCAAGAAAATAAAAATTAAAGGGTAATTTTGTGGAAAGCAGAGCTTTAATTCAACCCGATGTAGAATTTATTTCTTATTTGAAAAAAAATGGCGGAGATACATTAAAAAAATGCTATCAATGTGCATCCTGTTCTGTTGTATGCTCACTATCGCCACAACTGGAAGCATTCCCGCGAAAGGAAATGATATCTGCCAGTTGGGGACAAAAGGAAAATCTTCTTTCCGATCCTGATGTTTGGTTATGCCACGGTTGTTCGGATTGCAGCACCCACTGCCCAAGAGGTGCAAAACCTGGCGATGTACTGGGTGCAGTACGTTCATACATTATTGATTTTTTTGCATTTCCAAAATTTATGGGTTCCGCATTAAAAAATCCGATATTCCTTATCCCTTTACTTTTAGTTCCAGCAATAATTTTGTTTGGACTTCTTTATAATAATGTAGATGGAAATTTTGATCAACTAAACGAAGGTGTCGTAAAGTTTGCCAGGTTTCTTCCGCATGGAGTTCTCGAAGCATTTTTTGTTGGCGGTAATATTCTGATATTTGCTTTTGCGGCTATTGGTTTATCAAGGTTCTGGAAAAATTTAAATTCCATCACTCTTCCAGAAAAAAAGAAGAGTTTTATTAAAGTATTAGTGGAGACAATTATTGAAATTGTTACCCACAGAAACTTTAACACCTGTTCATCTTCTTCTACCAGGTATTGGGGTCACTTATTAATATTCTATGGATTCTTTGGAGCAATGGCAACTGCCGGACTTGCTGTGGGTGCGCTTGTAATTTTCGAGTTAACGCCAATCCCGCTTTTCCATCCAATTAAAATTTTGGGTAATCTTAGCGGCATATCAATGGTTGTTGGATGTATTGTTGTAACCGTAAAGAGACTAAAAACTAAAAATGATAAAGGTACCAGCACATACAACGATTGGCTATTGATCATCTTCGTGTTTTTGGTTGCGTTTACCGGGTTACTAACTCAAACCATGAGATTGTTAGATGTTCCGTTTCTAGCTTACAATATATATTTTATTCATATGGTGTTCATCTTTTTCTTACTATGGTATGCACCCTATTCAAAGATGGCACATATGTTTTACAGAACACTTGCATTAGTTTATTTAAGGCAAAACGGAAGAGAGAAAAAGATGACTTTATTTGAAAGTTTTGCCTTATTCTTTTTTAAATTGTAAAAATTAGATTAGAAATAATTTTTGAATTCAGGTAATAACCTTGGTAAATAGGTTATAGAACACTTTTGTAAAAAATTGTTCAAAACGGGAGATATTACTTGTGGATAAAGTGCCAAAAAAAATTTCGCGATTTAAGAAATTCCGGGAATATATTGCAAAGTCTATATTAAGATTTCCCGAAGATGGAACATCACCTGAACGTTACCGTGCCCTCCGCAGAAACATTATGATTCTGATGATCTTAGTAACTATCATCCCGCTTTCACTTATGGCGACCATAAATTACTACCAATATCAGAAAAGTCTGAAAGCCGAAATTTTTAATCCTTTAAATGTGTTAACCAATAAAACGAAACGCTCATTCGAACTGTTTCTTGAGGAGCGTCTTTCTACTATAAGGTTTATATCTTCTGCATACTCTTGCGAGGACTTATCAAATGAAAAGGTTATAAACCATATACTGATTGTGTTAAAGAAAGAATTTGAGGGCTTTGTAGATTTAGCACTAATTAATAATGCAGGTGAACAGGTGAATTATGCCGGACCTTATGCTTTTTTGGGAAAAGATTACTCTCAGCAAAGTTGGTTCCACGAAGTATTAGTCAAGGGTGTACACATAAGCGATGTATTTATGGGTTACAGAAAATTTCCTCACATTGCCATTGCAATACAAAATCTTTCTGAAGCTGATCAGTGCTGGATTTTGCGCGCAACAATAGACACAAAAAAGTTTGATACATTTATTGCTATGATGGAACTTGACCCACAGAGCGATGCTTTTCTAATAAATAAAGAAGGAATCCTTCAAACCGAATCCAGATATTACGGTAAAGTACTTGAAGAATGCTCACTTACCATTCCGCCGGGAGGACACGGAACCTATTTATTGGAAGAAACAGATAATGAAGGTCGTGAAATTTTTATTGCTTACACACGGTTTCTAGAACCGGAATACACTTTAGTTGTAGTAAAACCCAGGTCCTTGATCTTGAAAACCTGGTTTACATTCCGAACAGAGATATTTTTTATTTTTATTGGCAGTGTATTGGTAATTGTTTTATTGGTTTTTAAACTTACCGATATCCAGGTTAGGCATATAAAAGATGCTGATGAAAAACGTGAATTAGCTTTTCGTGAATTAGAGCACTCTCAAAAACTTTCCTCAATTGGCAGGCTTGC
>CBEPPX010000415.1:0-2539 GCA_965511205.1 uncultured Ignavibacteriales bacterium
TGATTTCATAAATAAGATTTGTAATAATATTTCCCGGCCATATCTGCCCGTGATGTGTATGCCCGGAAAATTGAATATCAATATTATTTTTTTCTGCTTGCTCTAATTTTACAGGTGTATGGTCTAGGAGAATTTTGGGATAATTTTCATTTACAGTTTCTACAATTTGTGCAAGAGATTTTCTATTCTCGCCAGTAAACTGTTTCATAGCAACATCTTCCCTACCAATAATATAAAAATTGCTATCTACCAACACGTGATTATCTCTCAGAACATGAAAATCATAATCTTGCATATATTTAACACTTGGTTCAACATCATTAATAAATTCATGGTTTCCGTTTATAGCATAAATTCCATATTTCGGATTCAATTTTTGGAATGATTCTCCTATACCGCTGCGTAACAAAACCTCAGCTTTGTCATCTACTATATCCCCGGCAAATAAAATAATATCCGGCTCAAGCGAATTTATTTTTTCAACAATCCTGCTTAGCAGTTTCTCACCATCTATGGGAGAAAGATGCAAATCAGAAGCCATAACAATATTAAGCTCACTTAGTTTTCCATTTCCTTTTGGAATAGAAATATTTATTGCTCTTATTGTAATATCACGTTTATTAAGATTACCTAAAAAAACTATAGCGCTTACAAGAACAATAATTACAATAGCAGTAATTTTCTTTGTTATCTCGTAATTATTTGTAAGGAAGGATGGAAAGAAATGTATGAGCGAATTCAGCAGCCTTAAAAGATCGATGCCAAGAAGAATAAGAATAAAATAAACCAGGTAAGCAAACCAAATTGCACCAATAATTAATAAAGCATCGTAAACTAGCGGTGATAAAAACTTATAAAAAAGTTTTGAAAAAATATAACCGTAAGCAGCTATTATAAACAGTGGTATGTAAATTGGTTTTAAAGCTGGTAATGATGAAAGCGCCTGCCAACCACGAATAAAGACATAATAATTTACTGCTGTGTAAATGGTTATAAATATTGTTAAGAATAGAAGCATTATATCAAATCATTATTTCGCATAGTGAAAGTTAAATCCGGAAGACTAAATAGTAAATGATAAGTATCACAAAAAGAAAGGATGCCACTGCGAACTTCAGATAGCTTACTCGAGGAGGAGGCGAAGAATTCAAGCACATTACCCTCAGTTCGCAACGGCAGGAGGCCAAAAATTATTTATAAGAGTGTAAAGCCTTCATATAGTTTGCCCGTTCAAATTTAGATGGATCATCCACATTCATGTAACTCATGCTTCCTCTCATCTGCTCAACCGATTCGTATTCCTTTTCTTCCATCCACTTTTCCATTTTAGCAATAATATCAGCAATGTGTCCTATTCCGAATTTTAACAGGCAGGAAAGAACCTGGGTTACGTTGGCGCCAGCCATAATCATTTTTATTACATCTTCCTCTGAATAAATACCACTTGTTGCAGCAAGATCTGCTTTAATTCTTCCGTGCAGAACTGCAATCCATCTTAACGGTAAACGCATTGCCATCGGCGTGCTAAGTAGTACGTTTGGTTCAACTTCTAAAGTTTCAAGATTTATATCCGGCTGATAAAACCTATTAAAAAGAACCAAACCATTTGCACCAGCTTTACTCAATTCATTTGCCATATTTGCCACAGAGCTGAAAAATGGATGCATCTTAACCGCGATTGGTATTTTAATTTCCGAACGCACTCTTCTTACAATATGAATGTACTTTTTCTCTACCTCTTCGCACTTTTTATCAATATCGGTTGCAAGCTCGTAAATATTCAACTCAAGTGCATCGGCACCTGCTTCTTCAATTTTTTTAGCATAATCAATCCAGCCACCGAGTGATTTACCATTTAAGCTCGCAATAATCGGGATATCAACAGCATCCTTTGCTTTGCGTATGTGCTCTAAATATTCTTCAGGTCCCAGTTTATATTCGAACGGTTCAGGAAAGTAAGAAGTAGCTTCTGCAAAGCTTTCTGCAGGAGTGGAAGTATGATGATCCAGTTCAAGTTCATCGTGCTCGAGCTGCTCTTCGAATAAAGAATATATTACCGCTGCACCAGCTCCGGCATCTTCCATCTCTTTTATTTTAGAAACATCTTCCGAGAGTGGACCGGCAGAAGGAACAATCGGTGATTTTAATTTAAAGCCTAAGTAGGAAGTTGTGATATCCATTTTCTTTCCTTGAAATTAAATTTACAATACTTATTCTTCATTATTTTCGGGCTGATAAGATGCAAGCCGTTCATATTCTTTCCAGGTACTTACAACATCTTCTTGTGCTTTCTTAATAAGATCTTCAGCAATCCGGGGATGAGATTTTGTAAGCATTTTATACCTGGTTTCCATGTAAGCATAATCCTTAAACGGCATTTTCAAACCCTTAGAATCAAGCTTAAAAGGATTCTTACCTTCATCGATAAGTTCCGGGTTGTAACGGTATAACGGCCAGTAACCTGTATCAACAGCAGCTTTTTGATTTTGCATTCCCTTAGCCATGTTTATCCCGTGGGCAATGCAGTGGCTGTAAGCAA
>CBEPPX010000416.1:0-2536 GCA_965511205.1 uncultured Ignavibacteriales bacterium
TCACAACTTTTTTAACTGTTATGCAATAATCTGCAATCTTAAAGCTGTAACCTTCTTCGGGAATGCTGGCAGCATTGCTTAAAACCAATCCACCAATTGTATCGTAATCATCTGTTTCATCCAATAGCTGGAATCCAATTGTTTCATTAAATTCACTTATAGAAGTTTTACCAAGGACGAGGAATTTATCCTGCCCTATTTTATTTATTGATTTTTCTTCCCGATCAAATTCATCCCAAATTTCACCAACTACTTCTTCAATTACATCCTCTAGTGTAACTAAACCTGATGTTCCGCCGTATTCATCAACAACAATTGAAATATGCATCTTTTTTTCCTGGAATTCATGAAGCATATCTTTTATCCGCTTTGTTTCGGGAGCATACATTGGTTTTCTTACCAGATCCTTTACGGAGACCACTTCCCCCTTTCCTTTATCTTTTAGATAAGGAAGAAGATCTTTTGCATAAATGATTCCTAATATTTCGTCAAGATTTTCATTATACAAAGGCAACCTGCTATGTCCTGATTCAGTTATAGTATTGATAATTGCTTCAATTCCTGCATCTTTCGAAACGGCAACAATATCAACCCTTGGAGTCATTATCTCCCTTACAAGAACAGACCTGAACTCCATAATGCTGGTTATAATTTCCTGTTCTTCCTCTTCAATAGCTCCCTTTTCATGTCCAAGTTCGGCAAGTTTGCTAAGTTCATCTTTTGAGATAACGCCTTTTGTTTTATCGAATTTAATTTTATTTGAGGCAGCTTTAATAAGTTCTGTTATTATTTCCGCAACAGGATATAGAATAACGCTTATCCAGTAAATAGGAATTACAATTACTTTTGTGAATTTAACAGGATTTTTCGATGCAATAACTTTTGGAATTAATTCTCCAAATAGAAGTATAATAACTGTTACTAAAATAATTTGTACGAGTAAAGCTACTTCGAAAGGGGTGTTGCTTAAAGCGGCATATTCCAGGGCAAGGTGAACTGTTATTATTGAGGCAGCTACATTAGCAACAGTATTGCCAAGAAGCACGGTAACTAAAAGTCGTCTTGGTTTATAAATCAGAGTGTTGACATAGTCAAGAAGAAACGGGTGATTTGCAAAATCCCCTTTAATTTTTTTTATATTTAAAGAAAACAGCGCAACTTCAGAGCCCGAAAAAAATGCAGAAAATGCCAGAAGACAAAACAAAGTAATAAGTTTAACTATCCAATCAATCTCCAAAAATTATTTTGCCTTCTGATATTTTACAAAACTTTTAGAAAGGAAGATCATCGTTTCCTTCAACTGCAGGTGGTTCAGAAACTTCACCAGCACTTTCAGATTTACCATCACCGCTTGGTCCTCCAGTAGATTCAAGCGGAATCAATTTTTCTGAGTAAACATCTGTGGAATATCTCTTAATACCCTCTTTATCGGTATATTCCCGTTTAGTTAACCGACCCTCAACATAGAATTTTTTACCCTTCTTTAAATTCTCTTTAAAGAAATCGGATAAATTAAATCCTGTAATATTATGCCAGGTTGTTTCATTAACCCAATCCCCATCCTTTCCTTTATAACTATGGGTTGTAGCTAACGAAAAATTAGTAACCGAAACATTGTTATTTGTAAACCTTGTTTCAGCATCTCTACCGAGATTTCCTATAAGCATAATGCGATTAAGTGAGAAAGCCATATCGTCCCTCCTTCGGATATTATTAGTATGACTATTTACATTTTGAATTTAGTAATTAAATATAATAAAATCCAACATATTAGTGGTTTCGTAAAAAAAGTAACCCAAAATGAAACATCTTTAATTTTTAAGCAAATTTCGAATCCTTAATTGTTTCAAATTCAGAATGTTGCTAGTGATAACTTATAGTTTTAGCTAAAAATTAAATAAAGTGATACTGGCACGCTTTTGTAGAGCGGACTCTTAAAGAATTGAAAGTAAATTAACAAAATAGAGGGAAAAATCATGGAAGAGATTACTCAGCAAAACAGAGGAGACATTCTTACAAACAGAGTAAATCTTTTAAGAGCTACGATAAATGAAGCTGTTGAATTAAGAAATTTACTTGAGGAGCAAATTACTATTGGGCATTTGAAAATAGTGATTGATCTTAGCCAGTGCACCCACCTGGATTCAACTTTTGTTGGAGTGATCGTAGTAACTCAAAAAAAGTTACTAGCAAAAGGCGGAGAATTAAGAATTGTTGAACCACTGGACCCTGCGAAAGAACTATTAAACTTAACAGGGGTCTCTAATGTATTGGATACTTTTGAAACAGCAGAGGATGCACAAAAGAGTTTTAATAATAATGGAATAAAACTACAAGTGGCAAAATCTGATAGTAAGATCCCAAAAAAGAATATTAACTGGGCTTTTGGTTAATTCTTAAAAATGATGATTTGTCGTAGGATAAATTAAAGGTTGGATGAAATTCCAACCTTTTTTTTGTAATTCTAAACACCACTCTTCTATTCAGCTGAATAATAACTCCAATCATCGTAAAATACTATTTGTTACCAAAAATT
>CBEPPX010000417.1:0-2532 GCA_965511205.1 uncultured Ignavibacteriales bacterium
CTTCTTCTTCATCCTGCATCAAACATGAAAATCCTTACTTCGTTTGCAGGATTGCTTTATCTTGGTTCCGGTTACCAGTTTGAAACAAAGATGTTTCATACAGGTGTTGTAAGCGGCGATACTCTCTATGGAGATATATATGTTGTTGGTGGCTTCGATCCCGATTTTACAACTGATGATCTGCAAAAATTCGTAAGTGAATTAGAAAATTCGGGGGTGAAATATATTGTCGGAAATTTATATGCTGATCTTTCCGCTAAAGATTCACTTTACTGGGGAAAGGGATGGATGTGGGATGACGAACCAGATCCCAGTGCTCCTTACCTTAGTGCGCTTAATATAAATGATAATTCAATTGAAGTTTTTGTTAGCGGAACAGAAACTGATTCACTTCCATCTGTAAAACTAATTCCTGAAACAGAATATGTTACGGTGGAAAACTTTGCTGTAACGGTTCCTTCCTCCGACGAAAATAAGTTTACCATCACTCGTAACTGGGTTGAAAGAGAAAACAAAATAATAATTGATGGCGAAGTGCGAAGCGGGAAGGTAATAGATGAAGAAAAAAATACTGAAAAGTTATCACTTCCTGAACCGGGAAAATATTTTCTAACTTTATTTAAAGAGCAAATGCAGTACGAAGGTATTGTTTTAAATGGTTATATCGATTTTAAAACATTACCGGAAAATGCAACTCATCTTTCATCAGTTTTCAGGTCGCTCGATACTGTACTTGTAAATATGAATAAAGAAAGTGATAACCTGAGTTCTGAGATGCTTCTTTATGCTCTTGCGCTAAAAGATTCCGGTGCCCCGGCTTCGGCAGAAAATGGTATTGAAGCAATTAAAAAAATGATTTTACTAACCGGGCTGGATGCCAATAGCTACTCATTTGCTGATGGTTCGGGTGTGTCGCGCTATAACCTCATTTCAACAGAACTTATTATTAATCTCTTTAAATATTTTTACTCTGAACAACCAGAAATATTTAGCACGTTTTATAATACTCTTCCAACTGCAGGTATAGATGGCACACTTGAAAAAAGAATGAGAAATACTATAGCAGAAGGGAATGTTAGAGCAAAAACCGGAACGCTTAACGGTGTTGCCACTCTTTCCGGATTTGTTAATGATGCTTCAGGAGATCTTATTGCGTTTTCAATTTTTATTCAAAATTATACAGAAAAAAACTTAACAGTCCGTAAATTCATCGATAGAATTTGTGAATTGCTTGCCGGGTTTAAATAAATCGATTTGAAAAACTATAACGTCTTTAAAATATATTCCAATCCATTCCAACCAGATTTAATTTCCGGTTTATTGTGAGAATTAAACATAACAGGTATAACCGAAGAAGTTGATCATCTAATTGTTTTTGCTGATGAAGAGGCAGACGTTAACGAGGAAAGAATTAAAAAATATCTTGAAAAATTAATATCTGAAAAACTACTGAATGATTTTTCTATTGTAAGTGAATCACTTCCGGAAGAAAACTGGAATGAGTTGTGGGAAAAGGGAAGAGAAGTTATCAGGGTGTCTGATAAATTTGTCATCAAACCAACATTTAAAGATTACAAAACACAACAAGGAGAAATTGTATTAACGATAGACCCTAAAATGTCTTTCGGTACTGGCGAACATCAATCAACCAAATTGATAATCAAATTACTCGAAAAATATGTTCGTCCCGGTATGCACCTGCTCGATGTAGGTTCTGGTACAGGTATTCTTTCAATTGCAGCAATTAAACTCGGTGCAGTTGCAGCTTTGGCAGTGGATAACGATGAACGCTGTTACGAAAACTGTAAGGAAAATTGTGATTTGAATTCGGTAACTGGTAAAGTAAAAATTGTGAAAGGAGAAATTTCTGATTTAAAAGAGGATAATTTTGATCTAATCATTGCAAATATTCAAAAGGATGTTTTGCTAGATATTGCTGATCAAATTGGAGAAAAAATAAAGCCGAATGGAATCGCGATTCTTTCCGGTTTGTTAATAAAGGATGAAAAAGATATTGAACAACATTATTCCGAAACAGGATTCGAAACTGTTGATACTGAATCAATGGATGAATGGATCGCGATAGTTTTAATGGTACACACATCTAATTGACTTAAATCTGTTCAATTCGGTTCTATCCATATATTCAATATGCAATTTCTTCAGTTGATCAATAAACTCCCCGCTAATAATCATCTTATAAAAAATAATCTTTCATTAAATGATCTTAAAAGTTTATATCAACCTCTCCCGATGCCAGCCGCTGGCTGTCTTCATCGTAAATATAAACTCTGTAAGTCCCGCGATCATAAAACGTAACTTTCTTCCAGAACCAATACCAATCCGGTGATGAATCTATATAATATGTATCGTAAAAATCTTCGTTCCCTCTTCTATCAACCTTGAAAATATCCATGACGATTTCATAGGTATCGCATGCATAACCTAGTCGCGTTAAAACGTAGAGATAACCACCTTCTCTTCCAATTGTGAAGGTAGAACTTGAACCAATAGCATAACCGTCGTCATCAA
>CBEPPX010000418.1:0-2526 GCA_965511205.1 uncultured Ignavibacteriales bacterium
CATCACTTAAGAAAAAATTAATAAAATTGAATGAAAATTCAACTTTACCAAAAAATGAAAATAAAATAATCAACCAGGATATTTTAGAAGTTCTTGAATATTTGCCTGGCAATTCTGTTGATCTGCTCTTTATCGATCCACCTTATAATATTTCAAAAAAGTTTAATAAACTTTCATTCAGAGAAATGGAATTGAAAGATTACGAAAAGTGGCTTGATTCCTGGTTGAGCAAGATGATAAGATTGTTAAAAAATTCTGCTTCGGTTTATATATGCGGTGATTGGAAATCCTCTGCAGCGATTTTTAATGTTGGTTCAAAATATCTGCAGGTAAGAAACAGGATTATATGGGAAAGAGAGAAAGGACGCGGTGCAAAAACAAACTGGAAAAACTGCACAGAAGATATCTGGTTTTTTACAAAATCGAATGAATACACTTTTAATGTGGATGCTGTTAAGCTGCGAAGAAAAGTGCTTGCACCATACAGGGGGAATGATGGAATTCCTAAAGATTGGATAGAAAAAGGAAAACAAAGCTACCGCGATACTTTTCCTTCAAATATTTGGACCGACATATCAATCCCTTTCTGGTCTATGCCCGAAAACACCGATCATCCCACTCAAAAACCTGAAAAGTTAATTGCAAAAATAATTTTAGCAAGTACTAACAAAGGTGATTTAGTTTTTGATCCTTTCCTTGGATCTGGAAGTTCGGTAGTAGCGGCAAAAAAGCTTGGAAGAAGATTTATTGGAGTTGAAATTGATGAAATGTATTGCTGCCTGGCGCAGAAAAGACTTGATTTAGCTGAAGGTGATAATGAAATACAAGGATTGAGTGATGGGGTTTTCTGGGAAAGAAACTCATTTAAAGATCAGAAGAACCATTAATCCGTTACAAAAATTTGACTGTCGCAGCTTGCATTATTAAAAGAGATTTCGAATTTTTGTATCCCTCGTTCAAAAAGTTTAGGGTGCCGGTTTACAGATAAGTGCCCAACTCCGTCAGGTCCGGAAGGAAGCAGCGGTAAGCATAAGTTTGTGTAGCCGGTTACCCTTTTTTAATAGCTTCAAAATCCAAATAACTTTAGCAATCTATTCTGAATGAACTGATTATTGTGGCGTAAACTTTTTTGCTTTCTTCGTAATTATGCACTGGAGCTTCTAAGATGAGCAGAAACCTTTGCCCCCTGCAATTATGTTCAACATACTGAAAATATTTTCTACCTCTGCTTATATTTTCAGTTGCTCTTATTTTATAAGTATGTCCGGATGTTTCACCAAATTTCACGTCAAGAAATTGCTCTGCAAAGCTGCCATCCGGTAGTTTAATAACAGAAAGAGTTGCACCCAGAGATTCATTAACATAACTGTAGCCTGCAAAAGGTTTTTTAAGATCTCCTCTTGCAACAAAGTTATTTATCTCTTTCCAATCTTCAGATGCACCAATTATGTAACCCTTTTTATCGTGGATAAGACGAGGGGTTCCGTTAGTTTCTGCTGTTGAAGTTAACTGTGGGTTTACCGGTTCGAAGTCGTAATTTTCTATTTGATTTTTTACGAATGTTGAAAAGTAATTGTTAGGGCTTAAATAATTGCCTGAAATTGTATTGCAATAAAAAGTATCCCTTCTGCTTGTTAATCCTTCCCGGCTTGAACCTGAAATATTTGTAATAATATATTCATCAGAAATAAAAGTCACCGTTTGAAAATATTCCTTCCCTCCCTTTTCAAGCTTATTTAGTGAGCGGAATAGAATTCTTGCAGATATACCATCAACAGAGTAAATAGATAATCTTTCCAATTTTATATAATCTTTAGAGATAAATTTTTCGGAAACAAGTATTAAATTTTTATCATCCAGTTTTTTCCACTTAGCGGTAATATTTCCATTAAGTGATTTATCAAGAAGATAGAACTCAAGGTACTGATCGTAAACTGCAAAGAGATTTAATGCAGGGTTGGGATATTCAACAATAACGGAAAAAAAAGTTCTACCTACCAAATAAAAACTATCAATCTCAACCTGGTTGTAGTCTCGTCTTTCCGAAACATCATCATCTATTAAACCGGAGAGAAGCCGGTTTGCGCCAATGCTGCCAGATACCGCTTCACTAACTAACGATTGCAGCATATTCCCATTTACTACACCACTTTCCGAAATTTCAGTTTTATCAGAGCAGGATGCAGCTATGAAAATTAAAACCAGGCAAAAAGTTAACAACCTCATACTATATTCTTTTTAAATGAAATCTGAACAAAAATAACGATTATTTTTGATATTTTTTAACAAGCAGTTATATTAATTACTAAAGCTGAGGCATATTTATTCATTTTCCAAAAAAAAAATATTTCAAGCTGAAGGGTTATTTCTTCTTTCCTCTTTTTCTCTTTTTATTATCTACGCAATTAAGTGCGCAGGTTATAGAGATCCCCAAAATTGTCCTTGAAAATATTGAGTTTAATATTTCCGGCTCTGAATTTCCTGATTCGATAAATTTTGTTAAGATCTTAATCGGCAGTGAGGATG
>CBEPPX010000419.1:0-2525 GCA_965511205.1 uncultured Ignavibacteriales bacterium
TGAGAATGGGTTACACTCCTTTATATAATGAAAAAGGAGAACAAGTAGCTATTCTTCAGCTTGCAACTTTTGAAAACGAGCTGTGGGTTATCAGAAAAAAAATGATCGTTTTCAATTTATTTTTACTTCCGGGTCTAATTTTTATTGTTGTCATTGCAAGTGTATTTATTGCAAAAAAGAGCTTCTCTCCCGTAAATAAAATAATAGAAACTGCAGAGATGATATCTGCAGGAAATTTAAATACCAGGATAAAATATAAAGCTAAACCGGATGATGAACTTGGGCGGCTGAGAGATACGCTTAACCAATTGTTTGACAGGATCCAAGTAAATATAAATCAGCTTTCTCAATTTACTGACCACGCCTCCCACCAGATGATGAACCCGCTTACCGCTGTGAAAACAGAATTGGAATATATATTAAAAAAAGAACGCTCTGATAATGAATATAAGGTGGCACTTAATAAGATGCTCATCCAAACTGATCAAATGATAAAAATTGTTCGAACGCTGCTGATGATATCCAAACAGGATAACAACAACGACATAAGTAATTCAGTATTTAACTTTAGCAATCTTATTCAGAACATAATTGGTACTGAATTTTCGAAAGCTAACATTCAAAGCTCAATCGAAAAAGAAGTTTATGTAAGAGGAGATGCAGACAAATTTCATATTGTTGTTGAAAACCTGGTTGATAATGCGATTAAGTATTCAAACAGTGATAAAATGGTAAGAGTAGCGCTCACTAAAAATGGCGCATATGCCAATTTTATTGTTAAAGATAACGGGATTGGAATAAGCGATACTGATAAGGAAAAAGTGTTCGACCGGTTTTACAGATCTGAAAGGGCTGAAAAACTTGGAATAAAAGGATACGGTTTGGGTTTAAGCCTTGTTAAATTATTAATTGAAGAAGCCGGGGGTAAAATTTTTATAAAAGATAATAAACCAACCGGAACTATTATTTCTGTTACTTTGCCTTTCCTTGATCTTACTTGAGAAATGCGTTTATTAAAATATAATAATTGCCATAAAGTGGATGGAAAGGGTTTGTGATTAGAAATTGTTTGGTTGCAGAACTGTTAATGTTTGCTAATAATTTCTAATTATTGAAAATATGTTCCTTCAAATACTCTCGGTGATGAGAATAAAAAGGATAATTAACCTTAAATATTGTTATCATATTCAATTTTTGCTAATGGTATTGCGTTTGCAAGCATTAAGCATATAACTTAATATCGGTTTTAACAATAATTTCTTTTTTGAAAAATATATTGGCAATAAAATGAAAAATATAATCCTTTACCTATTTGTTATATTTACAATTGTATCACTTTATGCAGTTGCGTTTTCATTATCTTAAAGTTAAAGGCATAATAATATTGCATACATTCGCTGTTATAATTTTTCAACAAGTTTAATTCATCAACCTTCAAGAAAAATGCATATCACACGAATCTTTTCCTTTTTAGTTTCGGCTACCTTCTTAATTTTAATTTGCTCAGTAATTGTTCCGGCTCAGACTAATGAAGATTGTTTAATGTGCCATGACGATGATGAATTTACAATGGAGAAAAACGGAAGAGAGATATCTATTAATGTTGTTGAACAGCATTACAATAATTCCAGCCATTCAACGCTTAACTGTACTTCGTGTCATGTTAAATTTGATGCAGAAGAAATTCCTCACAGCGATAACCTGCAGCCAAAAGCATGTTCTGATTGCCATACAAAAGCGCTGGTAAAACATCTTTTCCATCCACGTCTACTAAAAGTTTCGGGAACTGAAAAAGGAAAGGACGTAAATTGCATTGGGTGCCATGACTACCATTATGTTAACGACCCTAATGATGCAGACGGAAATTGGAGTGCAGAAAATTTAGCAGAATCGTGCGGCAAGTGCCATGCAGAAGAAAGTAGCGGATATTTAAAATCCAGGCACTATATTGCTCTTAGCGATGGAATTGTAGGTGCACCTAATTGTTTACACTGCCACAAAAACCCAATTGCCAAAGTCCATGAACTGGAAGATTCAGCATCAGTTAAAATCTCCCAGGAAAAATTATGTTTATCCTGCCATTTGGATGATCCGGATGTGCGATCACGGATTGCTCCTTCAGCAGGATTTATAACTATGTATGAACATAGCGTGCATGGATCTCAGTTAAATGCCGGCAACAGTAGTGCCGCAAATTGTGTAGATTGCCACAACTCACATGATATTATTGGGGCTAGTTTTCCCGAATCATCTATTTTTAAATCAAATATTCCGCAAACATGTTCACAGTGCCACGAAGAGATTTATCATGAGTATGAAGGAAGTGTTCATTCAAAAGCATTATTAAGAGGAAATTGTGATTGCCCTGTTTGCACAGATTGCCACGGCGAGCATAATATTCTTAGGCATGATGATCCGAAATCACCCGTTGCGTTCCAAAATCTTTCCCGCGAGGTCTGTTCACCCTGCCATAGTTCATTAAAACTTTCTGAAAAGTATGGCATTGCCTCAGATAAATATAAATC
>CBEPPX010000420.1:0-2524 GCA_965511205.1 uncultured Ignavibacteriales bacterium
GGCTTCCGCTTAGCTTCCATAAATCTTTTTAATTTTGGTGATGATTTTGCGAACGAAGATTTCAGAGAGTTCAAATTAAAGCATAGTACAAGTGCAATGTTTGGAGTAAATTATACTCCCATTAAACCATTTAACCTTCACTTCGTTTACGAAACTTCGCAATCTTTCCAGGCTAGCATTACAGGTTATGCTGGAGATTTTTCATACGGCGCCACTATCTTTCACGATAGATACCAAACCCCTGATATTGCTGGGATTGTTCCCTCGTTTGGATATAAGACAGATCTTCTTGAAGTAATTGTTTCCGGGGTAAAATATTTTTCCAACAGGAAAACTACACAGAGCTTTTCCACTTTCAGGGATGAAGGAATTTATAACATTCTTAATAACCGTTACAGCTTTGATAAGTTAATATTATCAGTGGCTTTTACTATAAGCAGTGTTGCCGAAAAGAGAGTGGAATTGATTGATGTAGAAATTGTAGAAGAAATTTACCCAACTTTTTACGATAGCTATCTCGATTTCCCCTTTGCTTATGGCATACTTGTAAACCTTACGGATGAACATGTTACAGTTAAACCGTTAGTAAAAATTGAAGGTTTGAACGATGAAAAAATTCAGTCGCCTGTTGTTATTATTGATCCGTTCGATACACTAAGGATTCCTTTCTATACAATAATTCCGGAAGGTTATTCTTCAGAAAAACCAGTACTTTCTTATGCGGATTTTTATGTTACTACAGTTAACGAAGAACCGGATGACCGGTTTCAGAAAGCTACTTTGGTAAACAGTGTTAATGCATGGGATGGAAAGGTTAGCAACCTAAGATATTTTATTATGCGGGATATCACGTTTTCCATGGATTATTCAAAAACAGTTTTAAGTGATAATAAAGAACTGCTCGATACACTGCCTTCAGCACTTTCCACATTTCATAAAGCAAAACTTCTTTTTAATGATTTTATAAAAAGGATGGTTTATACTTCTGATCCCAGGGCTACTGCAGAATATGTACAGTTCCCGCAGCAAACCGTTCAGCTTAAAGGCGGAGATTGCGACGACCTTAGTGTTTGTTACAGCTCTTTGCTGGAAAGTGTTGGTATTCAAACAGCTTTAGTTGATTATAAAGCCGATAGCGAAATCAGGCATGTAAATATTCTTTTTAATACAAAACTTTCTCCTAACCAGGCAAAACTGGTTACCAACAACGACACAAAATATTTTGTTCGGGAAAACAGTAGCGGGAAGAGCGAGGTGTGGCTTCCAGTTGAAACTACTTCCTTAACAGATTTTAACACTGCCTGGAATGTTGGTGTTGAGAAGTTTAATAAAGAAGCGCTTTCTGATTTAGGTATTGCTACAGGCAATGTAGAAATAATAGATGTTTATTAACAGGAAGGTAAAAAAATGAAGAAGATAATTTTATTTTTATTACTAAGTACAGGTTTAGTGTTAGCACAGGAATTCACAGTTGCAAAAATAACTGGTAATGCTAAATATCAAGCCGGTGGAAATGAAAACTGGGTTGATCTTAAAGAAAGCGAAACGATTGAACAGGATGCAGTAATATCAACTGGAGATAATTCCTCCATTACATTAAAAAGTAACAACCTGCACTTCACGTTGAATGAATCTTCCGCAATATCTGTAAGCAGTATCAAGGAGATGAGCACGGATGAACTGCTGCTTGCACTTGCAATGGAAGATATGATAAATGCACCTAAAAATAACGGAAATGGAAAATCCGGTAACACCGCTGTTTACGGTACTGATGAAGGCAATAGTGATGAACTTGAATTGTTATCGAGTGGCTTTGGGATTAAAAGATTGAACGGCGCAATGCAGCTTGCGGAGACTGATATGAAAGAATCGGCAGTTGTGTTTGCACAAGAAACATTCAGAAAATATCCTGATACTAAATTACTATCTTCTTACAGAATCTTTTTTGCAGATATCTTATTTGAAAAAGGTTTGTATAGCGAAGCTTTTGAAGAATTTAATGAAATAGCAGTGTTGAAATTAAGCGAAGAGGAAAAATCGAAAGTTGATGAAAAAACAGAAACTATTAAAAAAATATTATTGAATAACTAAGCTTCTGCCCCGTAATAAAAGGAAGGGGAACTAGCCAATATTAAACCGGTTGCTATTTTATTAATCATAACCAACAAAAATTTCTGTTATCGTCCCGTCTCATTTTGAAAATACTCACCCTGGCGAATAATAATTAATAAAATTTTATCACATTAAATTTGATATTGTTTTAACTTTTCAGCAAGTTAGAATCACTTTAATTCACATCTAAATTCCAATAATAAAATATGGAGCAGGTCCATGAAAAAAAAATCTACTTTTCTTCTTCTCGCATCACTTTTTGTGTTTTTCAATCTAAATTTATTTGCACAGGAAGTCACTTCAAAAATTCACCCTTTTCTGCAGGTAGTTCTACTTCAAACCCCCGCTGATGAAACGGTGGATGTTTACGCAACTCTTAATGAGCAATATCCTCTTGATGAACTGAAGCAGG
>CBEPPX010000421.1:0-2523 GCA_965511205.1 uncultured Ignavibacteriales bacterium
TTTGTTGTTCCTAAATCTATTCCTATAATTTTACTCATTATAAATCTCCTTTTTTTAAAAAGAACGGCAGCTATAATACTGCCGTTGTAATTTTTTTATTTAATTTCTATTATTCTTTCTTTCGGTTCTTCAACCTTCTTCTTACTGATTGCTATAGAAAGAATACCATTTTCAAATTCTGCTTTAATTTTTTCAGAATCATAATCTTCGGAAAGTTGGAAACTTCTGTTGAAAGAACCATGATAAATTTCACTTCTTAAAATGTTCAATTCATCTTTGCTTTCTGTTTCCTTTTCTCTGTTGCCGCTGATACTGAGCAAACCATTTTCAACGACGAGTTTTACATCTTCCCTTTTCAATCCGGGAAGCTCAACATTAATTTTTAATTCTTTCTCAGCTTCAATAATATCTACGCGTGGAAAGAAAGCAGAATCTGATCCAAAAAAATCGGGCATTTCGCCAAATATTCTTTTTACTGATCTGTTCAGATTTTCGTGATCAATCCAGGGTCTGAATTTTACTAGTGTCATTTTTTTCTCCTTTATGATTTAATTATTTTATTTACTTTTTTAATCTTCATATACATCCCAAATGATATGCCAAATTTTTGAAATGCTTGTAACTTCTTTCATTACAAAGGATTACAGTAAGTAACAAGTTTTTGCCTCTTTCCAATACTGACAGACATATTGTCATAATGACATCACAGCATTTCATAATTGTCAGCTAATACGACAAATTGAAGAGTCTTGGAAAAAATCATTATTTTGATAATAAAAGAGGAGAAGGTTTTGTTTAATATTGAAATTTTTGATATTAAGATGGATACTGATTTTGTTGGGCGCAATTTCATCTATACAGATGAAATATCCTCAACAAATTCTGAACTCCTTTCGCAAAAAGAAAATTATATAAATTCCGGTACCGTTTTACTTGCCGATCATCAGTTGGAAGGAAAAGGAAGAAAGGACCGGCAGTGGATTAGCGCTAAAGATTTAAACCTTACATTCTCAATTTTATTGATTGATGATATTGCTCTAGCAAATCAGGTGAATATTATTAACCTTGCAACATCTTTAGCGGTTGCTACATCAATAGAAAGTTTATACCAGTTGCGACCAGAATTAAAGTGGCCCAACGATGTGCTGATAAACAGGAGGAAGACAGCAGGTATTTTACTGGAAACTTCGGTCCAGGGGGGAAAAATTGAACGGCTTGTAGTTGGGGTTGGGATAAATGTGAATCAAAAATCCTTCCCGGGAAAATATAATTTTCCGCCAACATCAATTATGATGGAAGCTGGAAGGGAGATTGAAAGAGAAGCCCTGCTTGCAGAAGTATTGAATAATTTTGAGGAACTTTTGCATATTGCCATTTCAAATCCACAGCAAATTCTTAACGACTGGAAATTAAAATGTAACATGATTGGCGACAGGATAAAGATAATTGAGAAGGATAGAACCATTGCAGGAATTTTTGATGATATTGATGATAACGGATTTTTAATTTTAAGACGCGGTGATAAATTGGAAAAAATTCATTTTGGTGATGTTAGTCTTGAATTATGATTCTTGCACTAGACATTGGTAATACTAATATTAAAGCCGGTTACTTTTCAAAAAATGAACTGAAGAATGTTATAATATTTAAAAATCTGGATGAGCTTTTTTATTCGATAAAACTTTATGAATTTAACGGTGCTGCAATAAGTTCCGTTGTTCCCGATTTAACTGCAAGAGCCAAACATTTCCTTGAAGAAGAATTAAAAATAACTCCTTACATAATTTCTCAAGCATCATTATTCAATTTAATATTAGATTATCAAACACCCGAAACATTAGGCATTGACCGCATTTGTTCTGTAGAAGCGGCATTCGAAATATTTAATAACAGTAAGGATTTGGAGGAAGGAACTTTTCTTTTAACTATAGATTTTGGAACTGCAACGACAATTAATATTGCTGCACCATCCAGAAATTTTATTGGTGGATTAATTGCCCCTGGAATAAAAACAATGTTCGATTCACTTAATAGTAAAACTGCGCAGCTTCCAGGTTTAAAATTTTCTGATTATAAATCACTAATAGGCGAAGATACGAATTCATCAATTGCAAGCGGAATTATTACGACTACCGTGGGAATGATTGAGAAAACAATAAATCATTTAAAAGAAAGCTATAGTGCTAAAGTTATTAAATGTTTTATTACCGGAGGGAATGCAAAACAGGTTCAATCATTTCTTCCTAAGGATTTTATTTATGACGAAGCACTTGTATTAAAGGGAGTGAATAGAGTATATAATCTGAATAGATAAATTCAAATTTTTATTTTTACATTATCGATCAACCTTGTTTTACCTATATAGCAAGCAACAAGCAAATAATATTCATTCCCCACAGCCAGCTTATCCTGCTCTTCAAAATTTTCCGCATCAACAATTTTCATATAATCCAAACGGGCAAATACCGCAGTGTTTACACAATCCACCATTTCGGATAGAATAACATTTGTTCTAAACTCACC
>CBEPPX010000422.1:0-2519 GCA_965511205.1 uncultured Ignavibacteriales bacterium
AGCTATACTACGCGAGGCATATTTTCAGATTGCATTTGTAATAACACAGTTATGGCAATTTCACAGGATAACGATGGATATATTTGGATTGGAACTTTCGGCGGGGGTATTGATAAACTTGATATTCAGTCTGAAACTTTTACACATTACTACCACGATCCTGCCAATCGCAAATCGCTGCCAGATAATGATATCCTTTCACTGCATATAGATAGATCAGGAATTTTATGGATTGGTTCTCACCTGGGAAACGGAGTTACCAGTCTTCAAAAGAACATAGCAAAATTTAATCTTATAAATAAAGATCCCGGCGAAATGCCCACATTGAATGATGATGTTGTCTGGTCTGTATATGAAGATTCAAAAAATAATTTATGGGTGGGAATGTACAGGGGCGGCTTAAATTTTATAAACAGTAAAACCAACAGAACTATTGCTTATCAACTTAACGAAGAGAATAACAACAGCATTAGCGATAATCATATCCGTTCAATTAAAGAAGATAATTTTAGTAACCTCTGGGTCGGAACATATTCCGGCGGATTAAGCAGGTTAAATTTAAAGACCGGGAAAATCGACAGGTTCAAAAATGATCCTGAAAATTCAAACTCACTTTCTGCAAACCAGGTTCAAGATATATTGATTGAATCTGCTACTGTAATTTGGGTGGCTACTTTTGGAGGCGGGCTTAACAAGTTAAGCTTTGATAAAGATCTTACAGGAATTCCTTCAATTACAGTTTATCAGAACAACCAAACAGACCCACAATCACTAGCTGATAACAGGGTTTATAAACTTTTTAAAGATAGTAAGGAAAATTTTTGGGTAGGAACCTACGGTGGCGGATTAAATAAATTTGATCCTTCTTCCGGAACATTTAAATACTACCAGCATAATGCGGATGATCCGAATTCAATCAGCGATGATAAAGTACTATCACTTCTGGAATATTCTGATGGAACCATCTGGGTTGGAACTTCTGGTGGAGCACTTAATAAGTTTAACCCGGTTACAGAAAAGTTTACCAGCTTCTCTACTAACCAGGGCTTAACAAGTTCAGTTGTGTACGGAATTTTAGAAGATAATTCACGTAATCTATGGCTCAGCACAGATGATGGAATTTTTAAGTTTGATATTGAAATTGAAAAATTTACACAGTTTGGTTTGGAAGATGGCTTGCAAAGTCTTGAGTTTAGCGGCGGAGCTTATTTTAAGAATAAGAGTGGGAAGACGTATTTTGGCGGAATTAACGGGTTAAATTATTTTTATCCTGACAGCATTCCTGTAAATAATTATGTGCCGCCGGTTGTTATAAGTTCAATTAAACTTTTTAATGATAACCTGAAAGGTGAGCTTGCTGAGATAATTTTATCTTATGATCAGAATTTTATTTCTTTCGAATTTTCTGCCCTGGATTACACTAACCCGCGCCGTAATAAGTATTCATACAAACTGGGGGGATTACAGCAAAACTGGCAAAATGTTGATGCAAATATGAGGATTGCCAATTACACCAACCTTCCTGCCGGTGAATATGTTTTCCGGGTTATTGGATCAAACTCCGATGGTGTTTGGAACACTGAAGGTGCGAGTATTAAATTAATCATTACCCCGCCCTACTGGCAAACCTGGTGGTTCATTGCGCTGGTTATAATAATTTTAGGATTTATCACTTATTACATAAGTACCCTTAGCATTAAAAGCCAGCTTGCAATCGAACAGCTAAAAACAAAAATTGCTTCTGATCTTCATGACAACGTTGGAGCAGGATTGACTGAAATATCTATCCTTAGCGAAGTTGCAGCACAAAAGATGGATGGCAATGCAGAGAAAAATTCAAAAGAAATTAAAAACATAAGCAATATTGCACGCGAGCTTGTTGATAATATGAGTGATATCGTTTGGGTTGTTAATCCGCAAAGAGATTCCTTGTACGATTTAATTATTAAGTTAAAAGATTCTTACAACGAATTCCTGAACACAGTTGGAATATCTTTCCAGGTAAAGAATATTGATAAGACAGACGATGTACATTTGCCGATGGATTACAAGCAAAACCTGTTAATGATGTTTAAAGAAGCAATTAACAATGCAATTAAGCACAGTAACTGCAAAAAAATAACGCTTGAAGCCAACGTTAGAAACGATGTGATAGAATTAATCCTTACTGATGACGGAATTGGAATTGAGAACTACAATAAGACTTCTGGTAACGGCATTACAAACATGGAAAATCGTGCAAAGAAACTTGGCGGAAGAATGAAGTGGAGATCTGAGCATGAAGAAGGAACCAAGGTAATTTTCATAAGTAAACTTGGCAAGCTTAGAAAGATCAGATCATTTTTTAAAAGATAGTAAATTTTTATATCGATATATTTTTATACAGGAGTTTTTCATACGATGATTAACGTTGTGATAGTTGAAGATAACGAAACAATCCGCGAAGGATTAGCTGCACTGATTAACGGAACAACCGGATACTCTTGCATCGGTTCATTTAATGATTGTGAAAGTTTTTT
>CBEPPX010000423.1:0-2513 GCA_965511205.1 uncultured Ignavibacteriales bacterium
GTCTTTTTCCCACTACTTCTCAAGGAGTGGTGGGAATGACTTTGGTGAAGCGTAGCATATACCTGCTGCAGAGAGTTTAATTACTGGGTAATTGCTACACTTTATCTTAAACGAAATGAGGAAAGCACCAAAAGTCCATACTGCTCCGCCATAGTTAAAACCGGGGGAAATAATATGTGGTCATTCATTCTAAATGTTGCTAAATTAGATGATATGATTTTTAGAATAATGCACTATTGATTAAAAAACACATTAGGAATTTTCTATGAATAAACTATTACTGGCAATTCTTATCTTATTATTTTCTTTCCAAAACATTTCTTACTCTCAATCGCCCGTTGTAGAATCACTAATTAATCAAACAAATCTGGATTCGCTAATCTTTTTTGTTGAGGAGCTATCGGGAGAAGTTCAAACAATAATAGGTGGATCGCCTTACACTATTGTTTCAAGAAATAAATACCAACCAAGTAACGATAAGGCAGCAGATTATATTGAACAAAAGTTAGAGTATTATGGTTTGGATGTTTATAATCAATCTTTCAGTTCATCCGGCAGAAATGTGTACGGGGTATTAACCGGCACAGAATATCCTAACCAAATTTGGATGATTTGTGCACATTACGATGATATGCCCTCGGGCTCGGTTGCACCTGGTGCAGATGATAATGCAAGCGGTACAGCTGCAGTGCTGGAGGCCGCCAGAGTTTTATCCCAGGAATCTTTTCCCTACACAATAATATTTGCTCTTTGGGATGAAGAGGAGCAGGGATTAGTAGGAAGCGATTATTATGCTAACCAGGCATCTGCAAATGGTGATTCAATACTTGGTGTAATAAACCTTGATATGATAGCGTGGGATTCAGATAATGATGATATTGCAGAAATTCATACAAGGTCTGTTGGCAACTCTTACGATATTAAAGACAAAATGGTAGAAGTAAATTCCATTTATAATATTAATCTTGCTTTACAGATAGATGACCCAGGAACAAATGCAAGTGATCATAAATCATTTTGGGATGTAGGGTATGGTGCTATATTGCTAATTGAGGATTTCGAAGATTTTAATGCATACTATCACACAACGAACGACCTGGTAGTTCATTACAATCAACCCTACTATCTTTTAATGAGCAAGCTTGCAATAGGTACGATAGCTACTTTCGCACTTAATCTAAATCTGAACATAATTCATACACCTATTGCGTCCAGAGATAATACAAACGATATAGAAGCAACTGCAAATATTGTTACGGGGCTTGATATCGGCATAGGGCAAAATGCACCACGATTATACTACCGCATTGATACCGGAACCGGCTGGTCTGAATTTTATGAAATTGTAGGTGTCTCTGCGGAAGCAAGCGGTACTTACAACTTTACAATTCCAGGGCAGTCACTCGGAACAATTGTGCAATATTACCTTGCAGCACAGGATGAGGATGCATCAATAGTTACTACCCTGCCTATTGGCGGCGGCGGATTTACTCCACCTGGCAGCACACCCCCTAATTCCTTCTTCCAGTTCTTTGTTGCTACCGAAAGTATTGCATTTAGCGATAGCACAATGTCGCTTGATAACTGGGCATCTTCAGGCGGGTGGAATACAACAGGTGCTAAATATACTTCTGCACCTTATTCTTTTACTGATTCACCTGGTGGAAATTATTCCAGTAATTCGAATACATCTTTAACACTTAATAACCCAGTGAATTTAAACGGATACCTTGGCGCAATACTCGAATTCCAAACTCAGTGGGATATCGAAGATAACTGGGATTATGCCCAGGTGCTTATCTCAACAAATAACGGCAGTTCCTGGGGACCGTTAGAGGGGCAATACACAAATCCGGGGACGGGTTCTTTCCAGCCAAGCGGAGAGCCACTGTTTGATGGCACGCAGCTTAGTTGGGTTAAAGAAACCATCGATATAAGTGATTACATTAATGAAGAAATAAAGTTAAGATTCACACTTGTTTCCGATGGCTCTGTTCAAGAAGACGGAATTTACATAGATGATATTAACTTAATTGTATTCGAAGAAGCAACAACTAATGAAGAAGACCTGGTAGTAGGTGTTTCCACATACTCACTTGAGCAGAACTATCCTAATCCGTTTAATCCTGCTACAAAAATAGAATATAAAATCCAGGAAGCAGGATTGGTTTTGCTTAGAGTTTATAATGTGCTGGGTAAAGAAGTTGCAACTCTTGTTAATGAAGAAAAAGCAGTTGGAAATCATAACGTAACTTTTAACGCTGGCAACCTGCCAAGTGGAATATATTTCTATGCAATTAAAGCAGGAAAATTTATAGATACGAAGAAAATGATTTTGCTAAAATAGATTGGCAATTAGTAATGCGTGCTAACTAAACTTAAGGCGATCTCAACAGATCGCCTTTTTTATTCAATAAGTTTTTTGATGGAGACCGCTCCTCTTAGATCACCTGGTTTGTAATCGAGGGCTTTATCATTTGGATAACGCTCTGCAATAAGACTACTCACTTCCT
>CBEPPX010000424.1:0-2509 GCA_965511205.1 uncultured Ignavibacteriales bacterium
TATATGATGCTCTGGGAAATCTCGTGGAAACACTGCTTAACAGGGAACAGGAAGCTGGAGTATATCAGGTAGAATTTAACCCGATTAATCTTTCCTCTGGAGTATACTTTTATCAAATAAAGACAAATTCATTTGTTGAAACAAAAAAATTGGTTCTACTTAAGTAAATAGAAGTAAAATACTCTAATTCTATAAAATGGGTACACAACCGTGTGCCCATTTTTTATCATATTTGTAACTGATAGGGTAAATTATTACTGCCATATTTGTCGTTTTATTGTAATAATTACCTATTAAAAACCATTGTAAATTTTATTTGCGATGCTGGTAATATAATGCTTGTGTCGAGTATAAATTACTGGTGGCACCAAACTTGTGATTACCATAATAAAATGACTTAAATAATTGGAAAGGAGACTTTTTACCGATGGGATTGACTGAAATTATTGTACTTGGATTCCTTGTAGTGTTAGGATTACTGGCATATACAAACTCTAGAAAGGTATCTCAAGAATTAAAAAAGATGGGCGTCAGAAAATAAATTTTATATATTTTATTTCCTGGGGGAAGGAGAGATCAATCTAATGATGGTTGATCTTTCCTTTTTTTATCCTCTCTTCAAAATTTCATAACTGTTTTCTTTTCCTGCAATTACCATATCTGCAATATTAATAAACAAACCAGTCTCAATAATTCCGGGTATTTTTTTTAGTGCAGATTCAAGATTACCAGGATCCGCAATTTTATTTAGATGAAGATCAATTGTATAATTATTTCCATCAGTTATGAATGTTTTATTATCTATCAGTCTTAATTCAGGATTGTAGCCACCCTCTTTTAGCTTACTAATAGTCTGTCCTATTCCAAACGGAACAACTTCAACAGGAAGAGGAAACTTTCCTAAATTATCAACAAGCTTTGTTGAATCTACTATCCAGATATTCTTCCTGGATGAAGTTGCAACAATCTTTTCAAATAGCAGCGCACCGCCGCCGCCTTTAATCCCATTTAAATTTTTATCAACTTCATCGGCACCATCAATTGTTAAATCAATTTCACCTACATCATCAAAATTTAAAATATGGATTCCCAGTGATTCTGCAAGTTTAGAGGTAGCTGTAGAAGTTGAAACCGCTTTGATCTTTAAACCCTCATCAACTTTCTGTGCAAGTTTTTTTATCAGGTAAGTAACAGTTGAGCCAGTGCCCAGCCCAACTATCATTCGGTCTTCAATAAATTCTACCGCCTTTTCGGCTGCTATCTGTTTTTCGTTCATTTTATAATTTCGGAAACCTTAAATTTTAATTATCAAAAATCGTATATAAGATATCTCAATGCAAATTCTAAATAATTTGAGATTTGTATTGATTAATATTATGTATGAATAACGTATTAAAAAAATTGAGCATTTTAAAATTTAACTAAAGGAGATGAGTCATGCATCATTTCGATCCCAGCACTGAAATTCAGGATTACCTTGTATTTGGTGAGTACGGTGGAGTTAATCCTTCTATTGAAGATTCATCAACATTTACTTTCCTTAGTCCTGAAAAGATGAAAAGTCTTTTTGATCATGAAATTGAGGGCTGCTTTTTATATTCCCGCCATTGGAATCCTACTAATAAGTATTTAGCAGACGCATTAGCACGCCTTGAAGACAGCGAATCGGCGATTGTGACTTCATCCGGTATGGCAGCAATTTCTGCAACAATTTTGCAAATTTGTAAAAACGGTGATGAAATAATTTCCGGCAGAACAATTTACGGTGGAACTTATGCTTTGTTTAAAAACTTTCTTCCGAAGTTTGGTATAAATGTTAAGTTCGTAAATATCCAGGATCTTGATGCGGTTAAAAGAGCTGTTAGCAGTAAAACTAAAATTATCTATTGCGAAACTGTAAGTAACCCGCTTTTGGAAATTGCCGATATACCGAAACTCAGTAAGCTGGCAAAAAAGAATAAATTAAAACTAATGGTTGACAATACTTTCAGCCCTATCGTGCTTTCGCCAATTCAACTTGGAGCTGATATTGTTATTCATAGTTTAACTAAATTTATAAATGGAACAAGCGATTGCGTTGCCGGCTGTGTTTGTTCAACAAATGATTTTATAAACCAACTAATGGATATTAATTCCGGGGCTGCAATGCTGCTGGGACCTGTGCTGGATAGTCACAGGGCCGCAAGCATTCTAAAAAATTTGCACACGCTTCACATCAGGATAAAGAAGCATAGTGAAAACGCAATGTTCTTAGCTGAAAATTTAGATAAACTTGGCTGCAAAATATTTTACCCGGGATTGATTCATCACAATGGTAATAAGCTTATTAACGATTTGATGAATGAAGGTTTTGGTTATGGTGGTATGCTTGCCATTGATTTAGGAGATGAAGAAACTGCTGATAAGTTTATGAAGAAAATGCAGGATGAAAAAGTAGGTTACCTTGCTGTTAGTTTAGGTTATTTTAAAACTTTATTCAGTTCACCGGGTCACAGCACTTCTTCCGAAA
>CBEPPX010000425.1:0-2503 GCA_965511205.1 uncultured Ignavibacteriales bacterium
TCAAAAGGAATGATGCAGCGGCTGGGATTGGCGCAATCAATTATCAACGATCCAGAACTTATTTTTCTCGATGAACCAACAGATGGTGTTGATCCGATCGGAAGAAAGGAGATACGCAATATTCTCCTGGAACTCAAAGAGAGAGGGAAAACAATATTCCTAAACAGCCATCTTCTTTCGGAAGTTGAACTAATTACAGACAGGGTTGGTATCTTAAATAAAGGCACACTTTTACGAGAGGGATCTGTAAAAGAACTTACCGAAAGAAAAGAAGAGTACATTGTAAATGTTGATGATGATGAATATGTTCTTTTAAATCACTCAGATTCAAATCACCAAATATCAAAACTAAGTGATGGTTCCTATTCTGTTAAAGTTGATGATGTTCGATCAATAAATATCCTTATTGACAAGATAAGGTCTGACGGGAAAATAATTAAAGAAGTTCTCCTTCAAAAAAATACTTTGGAAGATATGTTCATCTCACTGATAAACCAGGCAGAGGAGGATGGGAAAAAATGAGAAACATTTTTATTATATCCTGGTTTACACTGCGTGAAGCAATGGCAAGAAAAGTGTTCATGTTTTTTGCCGGTATATCAATCCTTGTGCTTCTCGGATCAATTTTAGTTTTCAGTCTTGTTGATACACAAACTTTTATTTCTGCTGCGAACCAAGGACAATCAGATTTAATTCTAAAGGAAATTGTAGCAGGATTAGAATTATTGATTATAAGCCCGCTGGCAGGGCTTTGCCTTTTGCTTGCTATCTTTTCTAGTGCAAGTTTTGTCCCGGTTATGTTAGAAAAGGGAACAATAGATCTTCTGCTTTCCAAACCAATCTCACGACCACAATTACTTACGGGCAAATACCTTGGCGGATTGCTGGTCGTCTTTATAAATATACTTTTTCTTATCGTGGGTGTTTGGCTTATTATCTCACTTAAATTTTCTTACTGGGATTTTTCCTTCATTCTCGTTTCCTTAACCGTAACTTTCTCGTTTGCCGTTCTATACTCAATCATTGTTTTATTTGGAGTTATTACCAGAAGCTCAATATTAGGAATGATGGTAGCATACCTAATTTTCCTTATCCTGAGCCCACTGCTGCAGCTGTACAAAGCAGAGCTTCATACATTTGTTGAGAATGGAATTGCGAAAACTATCCTGGATGGTTTGTATTACATCATTCCGCAAACAGCTGAACTGATGGGTAAACTAACGGTGGATCTAGCTTCCGGGCATGGAATTGACAATTATTCACCTGTTATAACTTCTTTTTTCTTATTAGTTTTAGTGTTGAGTTTTTCAATCTTTTTGTTCAGGAAAAAAGATTTTTAATTTTTGCAGGATAAAAGTAGTTACTTTTCTTAATCTATTTTCAGATAGTAATTAATCCTATTACAATTCAAGGAAAGTAGCAATCTAAGCTGCAAACCAATTTATAATCAAAAAAGTATTTTGAAATTATAATTTTATCAAAGGATGCGCGTAATGCAGGAAGATAATCTTAAACTCGAAGACTTGCTTCTTCATTCCCCGGTTGAAGATGATGCCGATACGATAAATAATATTGCAATTATTGGTGCGGGTGTTATGGGACAGGGAATTGCTCAGACAATTGCATCATCTGGGATGGATGTTTTGATTGTTGAAAGAGATAAAGATGGGTTAGAAAATGCAAAAGCAGCACTTGCAGAATCTATGGATAGGGAAATTAAAAGATGGGCTATGACTAACTCCGATAAGAAAGCAATACTTAACCGGATTAAATGGGAAACCGATTTTAAATCAATTGGAAAATACAATCTTATAATTGAAGCTGTTACGGAAGATTTTGATGCAAAAGTAGAAGTATTTAAAAAACTTGATGTTGGTGCAAAAAAAGATTGTATTTTTGTTTCGAACACGTCAACGTTAAGTTTAACTAAAATTGCTGAATCCACGAACAGGCCTTCACAAGTTATTGGTTTACACTTCCTACATCCTGTTCCTAAAATACCTGTTGTTGAAGTTGTTAAATGTTTACATACGTCCAACGAAACGGTACGCGTTGTAAAATCGTTTATCTCCAATATTGGAAAAACACCTGTTGAAGTTTATGAGTATCCTGGTTTTGTTACCACGCGTGCAATTGTTCCACTCCTTAATGAAGCAATGTATATATTGCTCGAAGGTGTAGCTACAGCTAAAGATATTGATACAGCAATGAAGCTGGGTTATAACTTCCAGAGCGGTCCGCTGGAGATGGCTGATAACATGGGTTTAGATGAAATACTTGCATGGATGGAAACCTTATGGAAAACACTGGGTGAACCCCGTTATAGAGCTTGTCCTATACTGCGTAAGCTTGTAAGAGAGAGGAAACTCGGCAAGAAAACCGGGGAAGGTTTTTATAAGTATGATGAACACGGAAATATTATTGAGTGATTTTTTTACAGAAAGAAAAATTAAACAGACATGAAAATACTAGTTCTTAATTGCGGCAGCTCTTCAATTAAATA
>CBEPPX010000426.1:0-2468 GCA_965511205.1 uncultured Ignavibacteriales bacterium
TTCTTAATTTATTGCTTAATTGATGATAGGAACAAGAGGTATATCGAAACATAAGTCTAATAATAAATAATGTCAAGTAATATTAATCGTCATTCCCGCTTTAATTTTGCCAAGCAGGTAGATGCTGCCAAGCACTACAAGGCATTCTCCGGGTTCTTTATCTAAAAAACTTGTAACAAATTCTACGGGATCTCTCTTGATTTTTACATTAATTCCCAACCTTTGGCATTCAGAATTTATCTCATCAATTTTTGCAGAACGCTCATAATCAATTTCTGTTATGTGTATTTCATCAAAACAAGTGCTCAATTTTTTTAGCATTTTACCTATTGCTTTATCCTGCATCGCACCAAAAAGGAGCACTTTTTTTCTGTAGTTATGATATTCATTTTTAAATTCTGAAATAAAGTTCTCAACTCCTTCTGGATTATGAGCAGCATCAAAAATGATTGTTGGGCTTTTATGAAAATACTCATACCTTCCTTGCAGACCAGTATTTACTACTGTATTCTCGATCCCTATTATTATTTGCTCCTGGTTAATATGCGGGAAAGAATTAGAAATTACCAGTGCAGCTAAAGCAGCATTATATTTTTGATAACTACCTTTCACAGGTATCTTAATTTCATTAAGGTTTATTAGCTTGTTCATCAAATAAAGTTTATTCTCTTTCTCGTCTACAAAATCTGCTATCTTAAAAAGTTCGCAAACTTCTTTATCACATTTTTCCTTAACTACTCTCTCTACTTCTGCAGGCAACCCACCTGTAAAAACTTTTGCCCCTGATTTAATAATTGCAGCTTTTTCAGCGGCTATCTGTTCAAGCTTTTCACCAAGTATATTTGTATGCTCATAACTTATTGAAGTAATTACAACAGCTAAGGGCGAAAGAACATTAGTAGCATCCAATCTTCCGCCTAAACCAGTTTCGATAACACATACATCAACTTCTTCTTCGCTAAAATATTTAAATGCAAGTGCTGTGGTAACTTCAAAAAATGTAAGTTGATGTTCATCAATATAAGCTTCGTGCTTAGTTACAAAATCAGATATAAACTCATCACTAACCTGTATCCCATTTATAACAACCCGCTCATTAAACTTTATAAAATGAGGAGAGGTGTACAAGCCGGTTCTGTAACCACTCTCCTGCAGAATACTTGCTATAAACGAAGCAGTACTTCCCTTTCCGTTTGATCCCGCAATGTGAATAGTTTTAAGTGACTTTTGTGGATTACCTAAATATTCAAGAAAGTTAATCGTGTTTTCTAAACCAAGTTTTACACCAAAGTTATGAAGAGCAAAAAGTTTATTTAAAGCTGAAGCGGTATCCATTCTTAATCTAAATTATATGATGCTGTTAGGTCCGTTATTTTATCTATTCCCATCTTCAAGCAATAGGATTCAAGTTCCTTAATTATTTTTCCTGAAGCAGAAGGATCGATAAAATTTAATGTACCAATTTGTATAGCTGTTGCGCCGGCAATAATAAATTCAACTACATCTTTCCAATCCATTATTCCGCCAATGCCGATGATTGGAATATCAACACTCCGGGAAATTTCTAAAACTTTTGCAAGCGCTATTGGCTTAATAGCAGGACCCGATAAACCACCTGTAATATTATGAATTTTTGGTTTACGTGTATGGATATTAAACGAGGTTCCTACAAGTGTGTTTATCGCTGATACTGCATCTGCTCCGCCTTCTTTAGCAGCTTTTGCAAAATCAGAAATTTTTGAAACATTTGGAGATAGCTTCATAATTATTGGCTTAGCAGTTTCCGAACGAACCAGTTCAGTTATTCTTGCAACTGATTTTACATCATTACCAAATATGAGTCCTCCCTCTTTAACATTCGGGCAGGAAACATTAATTTCAAATGCTTTAATAACTTCTTCATCTTTTAAGATTCTTACGCACTCAACATATTCTTCAACTGTGCTTGCAGCAATGTTACATATTAAAGGAACATCGTACTCTTTAAGAAAAGGAATTTTATCTTTTATAAAAGCTTCAACACCAACGTTAGCCAGACCAATTGCGTTTAACATTCCGGCTGGTGTTTCAACTATCCTTTGTGGTGGATTTCCTTTACGCGGTTTTAAGCTGAGTGATTTTGTAACGATTCCACCAAGTTTATTTAAATCGGTGAATTCAGAAATTTCATTTCCGTACCCCACAGTGCCTGAAGCAAGCATAATGGGATTTTTTAATTCCAGCGATCCTATTTTAACTGATAGATCTACCTTGCTCATAAAATTACATCGTTAATATTAAAAACCGGTCCGTCTGTACAAACTAAATGATACTTGCCTTCTTTTGCTGCTGATTCTATCGGGCAGCCCTGGCAAAGACCAAAACCGCAAGCCATAGCACACTCAGTTGATACTTCACAATTAAAACTATGTTCGTTGCAAAAATCTTTTAATGCTTTGAACATAGGTGTAGGACCGCAAGCAAATATT
>CBEPPX010000427.1:0-2467 GCA_965511205.1 uncultured Ignavibacteriales bacterium
CTTTCTGATATTTTAAGCGGTTCTAAAAATTCGAGATTACATAAACTACTCGTTTACGAAAAAGAATATGCACAGGATGTTACTACTTTTCAGTTTTCCGGTAAGTACGCAGGACATTACATAGTAATAGTAACTGCTAAACCCGGAATTACGCTGGATAAACTAAAAACTGAAGTGATGAATGAAATAGAAAAGTTAATTAGTGACGGAATAAAAACCCGCGAAATGGAAAAAGCAAGGAACGGCATTAACTCTAGCTTTATCTTTTCACTTCAAAAGCTGGATCTGCTGGCTGACCAGCTTAATATGTATAACTTTCATTTGAACGAACCAAACTCGTTCAATTTTGATTTAAACAGGTATAATATTGTTGATGAAAGAAAAGTTATAAATGCAGCAGAAAAATATTTAACTAAACCAAACTTAGAAATTAGAATAGTGCCTGATAAATAAATATGACGTTAAACAGAAAAAATAAACCTCAGCCGGGAAATAAAATTAATTTTAACCCGCCGAACTTCCATAACTTTAAACTGAATAATGGATTAGAGGTTTACTTCATTCCAAAACCTGAGCTGCCGATAGTAAGAATAAACCTGGTTATCAACAGCGGCAGTAGGTTCGATCCTGTAAAACTTAAAGGGCTTGCAAATCTTGTTTCAATGTGCATAGATGAGGGTGCCGGAGAATATAACGCTCTTCAGTTAAGTGATGAAATAGATTTAATCGGGGCTCACTTTTCTGTTTACAGCGATGACGATTCTATTTATATAACTTTACAGGTTCTTGCAGAACATTTTGATAAAGGCTTTGAGCTATTTAAAAAAGTTCTGCTGTCGCCGCACTTTAACGAAAAAGATTTTGAAAGAGAAAAACGTAAAGTCTTAACAAGGCTGCTACAGTTTAGAGATGAACCGGAATATGTTGCGAACACAGCATTTGAATTTTTGCTTTTTGGTAAAGGTGATCCGTACGCTTCTCCAATTCCCGGATTTGATTCAACTGTAAACTCAATATCCAATAATGATCTTAATAAATATTATTCTAGTTATTTTGGTGCTGAAAATGCTGCTATTGTCATTGTGGGCAGTATTAACGAAAAGGAATTAAGATCATCTTTAAATATTCTTTCAGATGAATGGAATATTAGAATTAAACAAAAGGTTATTAAGAGCGAATTGAACTTAAACGACAAAAAACTTTTTATAATTGATAAAAAAGATTCGGTGCAAACCGAAATAAGAACCGGGCACTTAACTTCTAAAAGAGATAATAAGGATTACTTCAACAAGCTTATGTTCAATTTAGTTTTGGGCGGACAGTTTACCAGCAGGATAAATCTTAACTTAAGAGAAAAGCATGGTTATACTTATGGGGCTTCTTCAAGATTTAATTACTACAAGGATGCCGGTTTTTTTTATGTTTCAACTTCAGTCGGAATTGAAAATACTACAAATGCGCTTAATGAAATTTCTTCCGAATTGAATGAAATTAAAAATGGGGTGAATGAAGAAGAACTGGAATTTGTAAAATCATCTATTATCAGAAAGTTTCCGGCAAACTTTGAAAGTTACGGGCAAGTTGCTTCTAATTTTGTTGGCAAAATTATTTATGGTCTGCCGGATGATTATTTTGAAACATATATTCAAAATATTAAAAGTGTTAAACTGCCGGAAGTAAACGAAGCAGCAAGTAAAAGTATCTTACCCGGTTCGTTGTTAACTGTTTTAGTTGGCGATTATAAAAAAATAAGTGAGCAATTAAAAACAGATAAATATGGTGAGATAGTAAAGTTAAATTACCAGCAACTTCCGGAAATAAGTTAAGTTAATTAATTTTTAATTAGCGAAGGATTAATAAATTTAAAACCCACCTTCCTGTATCTTGCTATTTCGGATAGTAACAATCGGAACTCTTCTACGTTAGAAAGAATGAATAGTTTTTCTTCACCTAGATTTTTTATTAAACTATCAAAGCTGGTATTTATATCTTTCTCTTGGTTATTTTCCAATTGATAGAATTCACTTTTAAGCAACAATTTTATATTCCGTTTTTCTAGTTCGGCTGAAATTACCGGGAAAACTTTCGAACGAAAAAGTTCCGATTCATCATCAAAAACAAAAAATATTGCATTAGAAAAAGAACCTATTATTGCTTTAACAGAATTCAAAATCCTGCTGTTTGGATAACCTTCACTTAATTTAAATTTAAGGTCATCAATTTCATCATCTAAAAGAAGAGCAAATTCTTTGCTTTTATTCAAAATAAATTTGCTGTGTTTTTTATTTTCTTTAGATGGAATTAGTAAAACTGCAAATGATTCGGTCACATCGAACAATAATGAATCTTCCTGATCATCAAACGAAATATTTTCTATTAAAAATCCAACCGATCCCCTTTTGCGCACAAGCTCTTTATCATAATCAATATCAGCAGTTAGTTTAAGCAAACCGCCGGAGTATATTTC
>CBEPPX010000428.1:0-2466 GCA_965511205.1 uncultured Ignavibacteriales bacterium
GAGGAGATAATGATATTTATACTGTCTAACAAATTTATCTTTTTAAATCCTTCATTCAGTAAGCCAACTAAAGTATCTAATTGAGCAATTGCAATATTTATCTCTTCAGATTCTGGTCCGAAATTATGTCCAACTCCATCAGTGAGATCAAAATAGAGCGTAACAAAATGCGGTCGTTCTTCATAAGGCAGGTTAAACCAATCTAACACTGCGGTTATTCTATCCGCATAAGGTCGGTTATGCTCATAAACATGAAAATAATCAGGACGTTTATCCGGGTCATCAAGAGCTGATGAAGGCCAGAAGTAGCTGGCGGTTATTATTCCACGTTTCCTTGCAGTTTCCCAAAAAGCTTCTCCCTTGTACCATTTACTATTAAGTGCAATGGATTTATCCCACATTTTGTATTCATCATTATTTTCAATATCAATAAACTCATTTGCTATTATGCCATGGTTTTCCGGGTACAGTCCTGTAATTATTGAAATATGATTTGGAAATGTCTTTGTAGGAAAAACCGGTCTTAATGAAGAAGCAGTTACACCCCTTTCACTTAGCTCACTGATATTAGGAGTTATGTTACGGTTAATATAATCCCACCTATAACCATCAAAAGAAATTAGGAGTACGTATGGCTGCGGCTGGGCTTTTAACAGGCTAACAGCGAGGAAGAATAAAAAGAGAGATATTTTTAGTTTTGGTTTAGCCACTGTCATAATTATTAACTTTTGAAATGAAATATAAAAATATTTATCACCATAGCCATCAGCATTGTTGTGAAATAAAATATTTACAATTTTCTCAGCTTTTTAAGCCGGATTATTCAAAAACGCAGAATAGATTGTTTTAACTGATATTATGGATTTGTTAAATCTTAATAAAAATTAAAAGAAAACTTGAATTCTTTTAAAAGAAAAGAGATATTTGAACGTCATATTAATTAGTTTTTCCCTTGGGGGCAAATTGAGATAAGTTTTATTGTGGATACTTTTTAAATAATTCTAATTTTAAAATAAATTTCTCATTAACTTAAGGAGAGGATATGAAGAACAGCTACTTATGCAAATTTATTTTTGCTTTTTTTATTTTGTTGGGTTTAAGCTCCAGCTCTCTATTTGCACAGGGTGTTACAACTGCTGCAATGAACGGAATCGTTACCGATGAAAATGGCGACGGTTTGCCTAATGCAAATGTTATAGCTGTACACGAACCTTCAGGAACTCAGTATGGTGTATCAACAAGGGTTGACGGCAAATTCAATTTATTAAAATTGCGAACTGGTGGACCATACACCATTACAGCTTCTTTCGTTGGTTATACTTCCGAGCAACAAGAAAATATTTTCTTAAAGTTAAGCCAGAACTACGAGGTGAATTTTCCCCTCTCATCTGAGGATATTGAAATAACCGGCGTAACAATTATTGCAGAGAAAAATGCAATTTTAAGTGGATCACGAACAGGGGCTACACAAAACGTTACCTCCAAGGATATAGCGTTGGTTCCAAATATCAACAGGCAATTCCAGGATTTCTCAAAACTATCGCCTCAGTTTTCTGGTACTAATTCTTCAGCCGGTGGAAGAAACAACCGGTATAACAATATCCAGATAGATGGAACTCAGCATAATGACCTGTTTGGTTTAGGTGCTTCCGGAACTCCGGGTGGTCAGGTAAATACTGCCCCGATAAGTATTGATGCGATTGAAGAATTCCAGGTTGTAATTGCTCCTTACGATATTAGGTTTGGTGGTTTTACCGGTGGTGGCATAAATGCTATTACTAAAAGCGGAACCAACAAATGGAGTGGTTCTGTATATGGTTTTGGCAGGAATGAAAGCCTTATCGGCAAAGCAGGATTTATAGATAACGATCCTGCAAGTACCACGGATGAATCAGCATTTCCAGAATTCAAAGAATACCAATATGGCTTGCGCTTGGGAGGTCCTATTGTTGAAAATGAATTGTTCTTCTTTCTTAGCGGAGAACTGACAGCAAACGATCGACCATTTACTAATTTATCTCTTCAAGGAGGAAATGCTGCAGCTAATACTGTTGTAGCTAATAGATTGATGACTGTCTTAACTGGGTATGGATATAATTCTGGTGGTTTTGGTACCCTAACTTCTAAGCAGCCGAGCAACAAACTTTTTGCCAGAATTGATTGGAATATTTCGCAGGGTCATATTTTAACTTTGCGGCACAATTTAGTTGATGCAGATAGAGACTTTTTGAATAATAGAAACAGCAGTAGCCGGATAGCATTTGAAAGCTATAATTATAGCATTAGTAGTGTTACTAACTCCACTGCTCTTCAGTTAAATTCTACTTTCGGTAACAATATGTCAAACGAATTGATTGTAGGTTTTACAACTATACGTGACCGTCGCGCAGGTCTTGGATCTCCATTACCTGAGGTTCAGGTTGACGAAGGAAGCCTTACATTAAATGTTGGGCCTGATAGGTTCTC
>CBEPPX010000429.1:0-2453 GCA_965511205.1 uncultured Ignavibacteriales bacterium
GGGCAACCATCTTCGTCTTCAAATCCATCAATATCTTCAGGCACATCGGGACAAATATCATTTGAATTATTAATACCATCCCCATCATTATCAACATTTACAAATGGTGAAAAAGATATTCCGGCTAATGCAGTTAAATAAAAATCGTTCGATTTTGATACTGCTATATCATCAAGGTAATCAGTAAGTGAAATATGGGCTCCGGCAGAGAGGTTTAAGCTTAAATAATCACTAACCAGGTATTTAATTCCAAGATCGAAATCGTAAGTCTGAGTGATTTTTTCGTACAGAGCGGTTTCATTCCCAGGTAACAAATTTCCATCATTGTCCTTTGGATCGAACCATAGATTTGACATACCCGCCATCAGAAACGGGAATATAACATCATCTATTGAATAGCTGTATGAAAATGCAAGTCCAATTGATTTAAGATCTGTGGAGATGGGTGAAAAAATTTTGCGCACACTATCTTTGGCGGACACCGTAGTTCTGTCATCCTGCCCGGATATCTTCTGCAATGTTCCGAACAATCTTAATCCAAAGTTGCTTGGGGAATTAGTTTGAAAGAAATAATCTAAAGATAGTTTTGTTGAGTAACCTGGTTTTGTTTCCTTGTAATCAGTAAAACTTAGTGCAGTACCACCTTCCAGAGAAAAAACCCAGTTTCCTGAAAAAATATGATTTTTGGATAAAGATGCACTCTGTGCCCAAAGTGGCTGGTAAATAGCAAATCCAAGCAGTATTGTCAAGAATAATTTCAAAATTACCAAATGCTAGTAAATGTCTCAAAATGAAATATATATTAAAAAACGGATGTTACCAATAGCATAGGTATAAATATTAGCTAAAAAATCTTGCCACTGCAAAGTATCAGTAAAGAATACTAAAATTTTTGCATAAATTTATTTCATATTTACAATTAATCTACATGGAATTACGGTGGATAATTCAATACTTTTATAATTCCGGTTTTTCAAGTTTTATATAAATTCAACATTCTAAAAAAAGTCTATATTGAAAAACTTCAAATAAAGATTATTAAATCCTATAGGAGTAAAATATGTTCGAACCTCAAATTTATACTGATAGAAGAAACGCTTTAAAAGCAAAATTCGATTCCGGAATTATACTTATTCTCGGTAATGAAGAAAGTGCAGCTAATTATACTGGAAACACTTACTCATTCAGACAGGATAGTAGCTTCTTATACTATTTTGGTCTCGATTTACCAGGGCTTACGGCAACCATTGATGTTGATAATAACATCGATGCAATTTATGGTAATGATTTTACAATTGATGATATAGTTTGGATGGGTCCACAACCCACCATACAGGAAGTAGCCGAATTAGCTGGTGGCGTTAAAGCTGAACAAGCTGATAAACTTGCGGAAGTTTTAAAGGGTGCGTTTACCAGTGGAAAGAAAGTTCATCTTTTGCCTCAATACAGACCGGAAAATCTATTAAAGGTAAGCAGCTTACTTGGCATTTATCCTAATAAGGTAAATGATTTTGTTTCTGAAAAATTGATCAGGTCTGTTGTTGAGCAGCGTTCTGTAAAATCGGAAGAGGAAATAAAAGAAATTGATTTTGCTGTAGATATAGCTAATAAAATGCATACCACAGCAATGAGAATGTTAAAACCGGGCATAAGCGAAAAAAAGATTGCCGGAATGATTGAAGGAATTGCGCTATCGCTGGGTAACGGTTTGTCCTTCAGACCAATAGTATCAATTCATGGAGAAACTCTGCACAATCATTCTCACGAGAATATAGTTAAAGATGGGGATCTGCTGGTTAACGATTCTGGTGCAGAAACAAATCTGCATTACGCCAGCGACATAACCCGCACTTTGCCTGTGAACGGAAAATTCACGCAAAAGCAACGAGAGATTTACGAAATTGTTTTAAAAGCAGAGATGCAGGCAATTGAAGAAGTTAAACCTGATGTATTTAATAAAGATCTGCACATGTTAGCCGCACGGATAATTGTTGATGGCTTAAAGGAAATTGGTTTAATGCATGGCGATACCAGCGAAGCACTTGATGTTGGCGCTCACGCTTTATTCTTTCCACATGGGTTAGGACATATGATGGGATTAGATGTACATGATATGGAAGGTTTAGGCGAAAACTTTATTGGTTATGATGAAGAAACATCTCGAAGTCCGCAATTTGGTTTATCTTACCTGCGGTTAGCAAAAAAACTTAAACCTGGTTATGTTTTTACCATTGAGCCGGGAATTTATTTTATTCCGGAACTTATTGATATGTGGAAAGAACAATCGAGACATTTTGAATTTATTAATTATGATAAAATAGATGAGTACCGCGATTTTGGTGGGATAAGAATTGAAGATGATATTTTAGTTACTGATGATGGTTATAGAGTGCTGGGTACCAAGCCAATACCAAAAACTGTAGAGGAAGTAGAAAAACTGGCTTCAAGTTAAA
>CBEPPX010000430.1:0-2430 GCA_965511205.1 uncultured Ignavibacteriales bacterium
ATTTTTGGTTGATTAACAGAATCATCAGCATCTTCGTATGTATAATCTTCACGGGGATTGATGTTTTCTCCATCGGGACTGTAAGCTGTATCGTGTCCCATAATAGTACCGGAAAAATAATAATCAGCTCCGGCAGTAATCACCAGATCAAAATTAGAACCGAGTGCAAAGTAACTTTCCAAGCCTCCGCCAACTCCCCATTGATCAGATGTTATATCAAAGAATTCATTTCCTCCGATAAATTTAAAATTCGCAGTAAACATTGAGTACCGAACACCTGCAAATAGAAAAGATTTTTGCATTGAGAATAACTTTATATTGTACAGCAGATCCATCCTAAAATCCCAGATCGACCCTGCCTTTTCCGGGATTCCGTTGGTTGCATTGTTAATAAAGATCTTCCTTGCATCCGCTGGTTTACCGGGATCGGTGGAAGTGTAACCAATACCAAAGCGGGCAGATAAAGGAAAACTTTTTGCGAAGTTTGAAATGGTTCCGCTTAACTGTAATCCAAATCCTCCGTTATAACCTGTTACAATACCAGCGTAAAAACGTGGGCCTGAGATGAAAGTGTTGTTGTATGATTGTGAATATAAACTCCCTGAAAGAGAAATGAGAAAAAGAATTGAAACAAAAATCTTGCTGCGCATACTAGCTCCTATAACTGTTAAGTATTAAAGTTTAAAAGAAATAGTAAGCTTCGCAACCCCAAAAACTATCAATCATTTATTTAATGTTAACAAATTTTATGAGTTATTCCAATATAATAATTTATTACAATTCTCAATATAAGATTTTGAAAGTTTCTTTTCATAAATAACTAAACTGCAAATTATCATAGAGAAATCAAATTATATTTACAAATATTAAGCCATTTAATATTTACAGTTTATAAGATTATTTTTCATAAATTTAAATCAGTAAGTAAAAATGATACTATAATAATAATCGAATAGGCACATTATGTCAGAACTACCAAAAAAATTCAAAGAATTTATGGAAGAACATCCAGCAATTGCAACTGCCTACGAATCTCTTGGAACAGCCGTTCATGCGGGTGGACCGCTCGATGATAAAACCAGGGCACTTATTAAACTGGGAATATCCGCTGGTGCCAGATTAGAGGGAGCGCTGCACTCACATGCCAGAAAGGCACTTGAAGCCGGAGTAACAAAAGATGAAATGCGGCATGCTATTATTCTGGCTATTCCAACAATCGGACTGCCTTCAACAATGGCTGCATTAACCTGGCTGGAAGATATAATTAGTAACGATAAGAATTAATTCAGATTATTACTTTGTTCATAACAGAAGAAAAACAGGTCCAAACTTCTGCCAGGACTGCTTACAGTGATCAGGTTGCAGTATGGAAAATTACAGCTCTCTGGGCATTCAGCGAAGCAGCATTGGGTGGGATCCTTCACGCATTTAAAGTTCCGATGAGAGGTATTTTTATAGGCGGTTCGGCTGCAATTCTCATCTCCCTTATCGCATATTTTTCCGACCGAAAAGGAACCGTGTTAAAATCTACATTGCTTGTAATTCTTATTAAAGGAATTGTTAGTCCTCACACTCCTCTTACTGCTTACTTTGCAGTTTTTTTACAGGGATTTTTAGGAGAAGTACTTTTTTTTAGGAAAAGATTTTTCAAAATATCTGCATTATTAATGGGAATACTTACTTTGCTGTTTTCATCAATGCAAAAGATATTTATCCTTACACTTGTTTTTGGAAACACACTCTGGGAATCAATTGATCAGTTTGCAAGCTTTGTGATTAATAAATTTATAGTACAGGAAAATGTTGTTGATTTCAGATTCAGCTATCTTTTGGTTGGTTTATACCTTGGTCTTCATGTATTTGTTGGAATATTGGTTGGGTTGTTTGCAGGTAAACTCCCCTTCTGGATTGGGGATGTAATACAGGATGATAAATTAGAATTTACTTCTTTTAATAATACAAAATCCGAGTTAGCAAAGAAGAATAAAGGAAAGCATAAACGTTGGTGGCAAAGACTTTCTGGAATTATCTTTATTTCGTTTGTTGTTATAATGGTTGCTCTTTCTTATCTCTACCCTGAACTTGGAGCAAACAAAGCTGCAGAAATTTTATTTATGGCATTGCGCGCTTTACTCATTATGATAATCTGGTATTCGTTTGCGGGTCCGTTAGGGCTAAAATACTTACGAAAATTCTTAAAGAAAAAAGAAAATCTCTACGCTTCTGAAATAAGTAAAATAATTGATTCATTCCCACACCTGCGATCGCTCGTTTCCTACTGCTGGAAAATTTCCTCACACGAAAAGGGTTACAGAAAAATAAAATCATTTCTTATTTATTTAGTTTCATTCCTGCTTGTAACGGATTTTAGTGAATAGAAAGTGACAACCATCAAAATAAACCGCAAAAAATTCTTAAAGCTATCTGCCG
>CBEPPX010000431.1:0-2427 GCA_965511205.1 uncultured Ignavibacteriales bacterium
GCATGTGATACCAGAGAAGACAGGTTGCAGTTTATTAAAGAAAAATTTCCTGCTGTTGAATTAACTCAGGATTGTCAGGCGTTGATAAAAAGTAATGTGGATATTATTGTAATAGCCACACCCGTAGACACACACTACAACCTTGGTAAAAAAGCACTTGAAGCAGGTAAACATATTTGGGTTGAAAAACCTTTTACATCAACCTCTTTGGAAGCCGAGGACCTGATTAAAATTGCTGAAAGCAGAAATCTTAAAATATTTGTAGACCACACGTTTATTTACAACGGTGCAGTACAAAAAATTAAAGAACTTGTTGATGGCGGAGAACTTGGCAACGTGATTTACTTTGATTCTGAAAGAATAAATCTTGGATTATTCCAAAGAGATGTAAATGTTATCTGGGATCTTGCACCTCACGATCTATCTATAATGAACTATTTATTATCAAACCATACAGTTAAGGCACTTTCTGCAAGTGGAATAGCCAACTATAACGGGAAAGAAAACCTTGCACACCTTTGTGTTTATTTTGAAGATAACTGCTTTGCGCATTTTCATGTAAACTGGGTATCACCTGTTAAGATTAGAAGAATGATTGTTGGCGGCGATAAGAAAATGCTGGTTTACGATGACATGGAAAATTTTGAAAAAATTAAAGTTTACAATAGCGGTGTTGAGTTCAGCTCACCTGAAACTATACACCAGGCATTAGTGCAGTACAGAATTGGTGATATGTTCTCTCCAAAGATAAATCAGGTAGAAGCTCTTGCCTTGGGAGCAAAAGAATTCATCAATGCTATTAATGAAAACAGGCAGCCGCTAACAAGCGGCATAAACGGGCTTAATGTTGTTAAGCTGCTCGAAGCCAGCGACAAATCTATTGCAAACCGGGGTGAATTAGTTGAAATAGATTCTACTGTTTTTGCCTAATTCTTTTGTAATTTATTAAAGCTCATTAATAGCAGACTGATTTGATGTGAAAAAAAATATAAACAATGTAAAACTGGGTAAAGACGTAAAGATTTTTGATTTTGTAAATCTCTACGGTTGTTCCATCGGGGATAATTCAAAAGTAGGAACATTTGTTGAAATCCAGAAAAACGCTTCCGTAGGAAAAGATAGTAAAATATCATCTCATACTTTTATTTGCGAAGGGGTTCATATTGGAGATGGTGTTTTTATAGGCCATAATGTAACTTTTATAAACGATAAACACCCCCGTTCGGTTAATCCTGATGGCAGCATGCAAACTGAGGAAGACTGGAAAGTTGTTGAAACCTTTGTAGGTAACGGAGCTTCGGTTGGATCATCGGCTACAATTTTATGTGGAGTAACAATTGGAGAAGGTGCAATTGTTGGTGCAGGAGCAGTTGTAACTAAGGATGTACCACCCAACTCGGTTGTTGCCGGTGTACCGGCTAAGGTTATTAAAAAGATATAAACAGGGCTTAATAAAATATTAGTAAGGTACGGTTAAGTTTTTTCTTAGCAAGATGCCTTTAAAACAGAAAAAGCAGGTATGCGAGGGCACCTGCTTTTTTTGCGACTAATTATATATCCGTTCTTAGGTTAAAAACCTGGTTAAGAAGTAAACTAACGAAACAAAATATACAATTCCCATAATCATCTTAAAAATACCTTTTGCGTTTCTGGCTTTTTCTTTGGAAACAATTTCAGTGTAAGGCGCATTAAAACTTCCTGGTGAAAAATTTCCTTTAACTAATTTTTCAATATTAGTGTTAATTACTGAACCGCTTTTTGAGTATGTAAGTGAATCAGGAGATTTCATTTCCAGGTACCTCTTAATACTTATTTTCTCTGTTTTCCTATAATTCTTGCAATAATTATACTAACATTAATTTAGAAAATAGTGTGAAAAATGATGGGGTTATTAACTATTAGCGTAGTATTTACCGGTAAAATTCCTACAAATTTGTAATAATGCAAAGTTGGATCGACTGGAAAAGTATGCTAATCTATATTCTTATTTTATGGATGGAACTTATTCTTCTCTGTTGATTTCAATTCTTCTGTTTCTCCTTCTTCCCTGCTCGGTTGTGTTGTCCGCAATCGGGAACTTATCTCCCAAACCATACACTTCAAAATTAGCCCGGTTCAAACCACCTAACACAACAAGGTATTCTAATACCGCTTTTGCTCTTTCTAATGAGAGAGTTCTTATAAAATGCTCGGAACCCTGGCTATCCATGTGACTTTCAATCCTCCATTTCAAATTAGGATGTTCTCTTAAAATGGCAGTAACTTTATCAAGTCTTTCTTTAGCTTCAAATTTTATTTTTGATGAATTACCGTTAAAAATTTCATCCGCCTTAAAAATTAGTTCGGTAGGCAGACTATTGGTAGAGGAATCCGGACAGCCATCTCTATCATCAATTCCATTTATGTTTTCAGCAATATTAGGACAGT
>CBEPPX010000432.1:0-2425 GCA_965511205.1 uncultured Ignavibacteriales bacterium
CATTCGTTACCGGGTTAAAGGTTATTCCTGAATAGGAGCCCTGACCTGTTACTACAAATGTTGTTGTTCCATTTATCAAATCAATTGTATAGATCTCTCCGCCTGATGTAATTCCGTAAAGTGTGCCCGTTGTATTAAATGCTATACCTGCCATTGTTGGTATTGATATTGTAAATAATAAATAAGCATCTCCTGCTGCACTTACTCTAACTAAATCTGCATCTCCTGAACGAGCTACTAAGCCATACATAATTCCTGTAGTTGGATGTATTGTTATATCTTTTATCTCAGTAAATAAAGACGGCCCAACGATTGTTCCTACTCCTGATATTATATTTATTGTTAAGATATCCCCGTTATTCTGGCTGCCTGTTGATGCGTATATCGTTTTATCCAGGGCTGGATACATACTATAACCATTTCCGGTAATAGTTAGACCGCTAAAGCTCGGGTCGTTGCTGCTTATTGTGTACTCTATAGTCGTGTCTCCGGCTACAGTGGGTGAAAAAGAAAAATCAATATTCATCAATTCGTATGAACTAAGAGTTATTGGGAATGTTAAACTCGATTCTAAATTGAAATCTGCAACCGATGAAGGGATATTAGTTATAACCAGATCCTGATCTCCATAATTTGCTAGTTGAATTGATCTGTTGTTGCTTGTAGTTCCTACCTCTTTATCTCCAAAATCTATAAAATCTGGTTGAGTAAAAATTGTTGGTCCGGGAAAAGGAACCATCCTTATTTGCCCAACATAAGTTCCCCAGGTGTTTGTAGCGGCTGCGTATTCGCTGAACGTCCATACATCATAAAAATTATCAGGATCAAGGTAAATTCCAAAATAGTCTCCCCAACGATTTATTGTTCCGCTGTAGGTTACTACATAATTTCCCTGTCCTTCTGCCACTGGTTTGCTGGGGCTAAATCCGTTAGGGTCATTGGCGTGCCAGGTTGAATAATATGAACCAATGTATTCCGTATCAGCAGAGCGGCTAAACGTTACTGCAATATTATTATCCTGATCTATTGTTAAAGCCGGAAATAAATAAAAATACCCAATAGAACCATACTCTACCTGATCAGCAATGGAAACGGAATTAAGATCGATCTTTAAATATTTTATTGATGAATAGTTTGAATTAGTGCTGTTTTCAATATCGTGTGATGTATAAAGATAACCATCTCTAATAACTGGAGCTCTTGTAATCCAGCCAATGGTCTCAATGCCCACGCCTCCTCCTAATTGATTTGCCAATGGAGGTGAAGTATAAGCTTGAACGGGCAATACTTTTCCCCTCAAAACCGGAGCCGTAAGTGGATTTTCAATTTTATAAATAGCATAAAAATCAGCACTAACAGGATTACCTCCATATATTCCCCTTGCCCAGTAAAACCATGCACCACTTCCAGGTGTGTAAGAAATTCCAGGATGTATGCAATCCAGCATTTGCCCTCCGGCACCGTCGCCGGGTTTTCGGATATCCCAAATATCAGTATAGGTTAGAGGTCCAGCGTTACTTGAATAAAGTTCATTTTTATTTATTATTCTAATTTTATTGTGCAGAAGACCACCTCCTCCAAAATCAATACAGCGAGTTAAAATATAGATCCCTTCTTCATCAAAGCCAACATGCGGATAATCACCCCAGGTGTTAGAAGGAACTGTACCATGCATTTTGGTATCTAAGCGATACATATACCAATCACCAAGTGGATTATCATCATCAGAATATGCTATTAGATTACCTGCTGTTTGATTTCCGGAATTATATTGCATCCAAACCAATACCCACCTTCCTGCATAATGATCATAAATAACTTGCGGATCTCCATTCTCATCCGGCCATGCAGGTCCCCACCAACCTCCTGCTGGTATAGTTTTTAAAGTATTTCCCTTTTTATCGCAAATTCTAAACATACTATTAGCACAAATAATTATATGATCAGGTCCAACAGCAATTGCAGGATCCGGAGGAATAAAATTGGTCATCGATATTCCAGGAAATTTGCTAAGCAATATAGTTTCATCATCCGTGCTAACAGTGTTTTCAGAATTGGTGCGATCTTCCATGTATTTGTATTTAGGGAGTAAAGATTTATCCCAATTATGCAACATATCTCCAACATCATTTTTACTTCCATGAATCAGAGGATTGATCTTGAACTCTCCACCAGGCAGAGTATAATCATCTGTGAAAATATCTGTTGTTTGCATTGCCCCGCCGGTTACACTGCCAGTAGAAGGTCCTTGATACCATACTGAATCCAGCTGTGCAAAAGAAGGAGAGGGAAAAAATATTATCAAAATTGAAAAGGAGAAGAATCTTACAAAGTTCATAATAACCTCAAATAAATAAATCCAGTTGATGACATAAGATAAAAAAAAATCCCTCAAAGATATACTATGAGGGATTTTCTAAGCTGT
>CBEPPX010000433.1:0-2414 GCA_965511205.1 uncultured Ignavibacteriales bacterium
AGTAGCACGATTGCTTCCCCAGCAAACCAATTTAGAAATCAAAGGATCGTAGTACATCGTTACTTCAGAACCGCTTCCGAAACCTGAGTCAACCCTTACGCCGGGTCCGCCCGGCTCCTTGTAATGAAATATTTTTCCTGTTGATGGAAGAAAATTATTGTTCGGATCTTCAGCATAAATTCTGCACTCCAGCGAATGCCCGCGCCTGCTAACATCTTTCTGATTAACTGATAAGCGATTTCCCTGAGCGATACTAATCTGCTCTTTAACAAGATCGATTCCGGTTATCATTTCGGTTACAGGATGTTCAACCTGTAAGCGTGTGTTCATCTCAAGAAAGTAAAATTTCTTCTTCTCATCCATTAAAAATTCAACTGTACCGGCATTGTAATATCCACACGCTTTTGCAGCATCTATAGCTGCTTTGGTAATTTTTATTCGTGTTGTTTCATCTACAAAAGATGAAGGAGATTCTTCAATTATTTTTTGGTGTCTTCTCTGTATGGAACACTCTCTCTCGAACAGATGAACATAGTTGCCTTTTTTATCTCCTAAAACCTGGACTTCAATATGCTTCGGATTTTCTATAAATTTTTCAAGATAAATTTCATCGCTTGCAAATGATTTAAGAGATTCGCGCTTTGTTGTTTCGAGCGCAGATTCAAATTCATCAGGCGAAGATATTTTTCTCATTCCCTTCCCTCCCCCGCCAGCGGCTGCTTTTAGTAGAACAGGGTAACCAATCTCTTCTGCAATTTGCAATCCTTTTTTAACCGAGCTTATTGCTTTGGTTGTTCCGGGAACAATTGGCACTTTATTATCAGCCATTATTTTGCGGGCAGCAGTTTTATTGCCCATCATCCTAACCGATTTTGATGAAGGACCTATAAATGTAATCTTCTCTTTTTCCAGTGCTGCAATAAAATCAGCATTTTCTGAAAAGAAGCCGTAACCGGGATGAACAGCATCGGCGCCAATATCTTTAACAAGCTTTATTATTTTTTCTTTGTTCAGATAGGATTCGGATGATGCAGGATTTCCAATGAAGTATGATTCATCGGCTAATTTGGTGTGTTCAGCAGTTTTATCTGCTGTAGAATAGATTGCGGCTGATGTTATGCCAAGTTCGCGGCAAGCTCTAATTATTCTTACCGCAATTTCTCCCCGGTTGGCTATTAAGATTTTTTTAAACAATACTATTCCTACTTCATCTCAACAATTGTTATTCCTTCCCCACCTGATTCAATCGGAGCAAAATAATAATCTTTAACGCTATCGTGCTTATCTAATATCTCTTTTACAGTTCGTTTTAGAGCGCCGGTTCCTTTACCATGTAAAATTTCAATCCTGTTCTGCCCGGCCATAAAGGAATTATCAATAAATTTTACAATTTCAAAATCTGCTTCTTCCGGTTTTTTCCCTCTTATATCAAGTCTGTACTGAGTTTCCGGAATCTTATATTTAGGATAACTTTTTAACGGTTCGTTTGTTTTATTCTCTTTAGCCGGAAGAATTTCATCAAGCTCAACCTTCATCTTTATAGTTCCAACCTGGATAGTTGCACGTTTCTTCTCCTTATCCAGTTCTATAATTTTTCCGGATGCAGAAGTATTCCTAAGAGAAACAAAACTTCCTATATTAAAATCAGTTATTTTAGTCTTTAATACAACATCTGGAGTAAAAAGATTTTCGTTTTTTTGTTTGATCTCTTCAACAATTTTCTTCGATTCTTTTATCACTTCCCTGGCAGCTTTCGATTCTCTAAGATCTTTAATTACCTTTTCAATCTTTTTGTTGATATCTACAAGGTAAAGATCAGCTTCCGATTTAGCTTTTTTTAGAATCTCCTTTTTTTCATTCTCCAGTTTTTCAACATTCTTTTTGTAAAGGTTAGATAAACCGGATAGACGAATATTTTCAAGTTCAAGGTCTTTTAATTTTTTTTCTAAGCGGGTTGATTTTGCCTCTATATCTACCAGGAACTTTTCAATCTTGTATTTATCGATTTCCATATTTTCTGAAGCAGAGCGGAGCAGCTCTTCCGAAATGCCAATTCGCTTAGCAATCTCAAATGCATAACTTGAACCTGGAACTCCCATTATAAACTTATAAGTTGGTGTAAGTTTTTCATGATCAAATTCCATGGCTGCATTAGCAAATCCTTCTTCATCCTGTGCCATAAGTTTAAGATTTCCATGATGAGTAGATGCAAAAACAAGTGCTCCCATATCTCTTAGCTTTAACAAAGTAGCTGCTGCCAGTGCCGAACCTTCTGCAGGATCGGTGCCTGTTCCTATCTCATCTAGTAGAACTAAAGTATTTTTATCTGCACTTTCAAGGATATTGCGAATATTACCCAGGTGAGATGTAAATGTTGAAAGATCATCTTCTATCGATTGCTCATCTCCGATATC
>CBEPPX010000434.1:0-2412 GCA_965511205.1 uncultured Ignavibacteriales bacterium
CCGCTCGTTAATGCAATGTCTGTTGGAATAGTAAAAACAAATATGTATGCAAGTGCCGTTGCAAAAGGTGAAGGCAATCCTGTAATGATTGTTGGTTCTTCAACAGGAAGAGATGGGATACACGGTGCTACTTTTGCTTCGGAAGAGCTTTCGGAAAAATCAGAAGCGAAACGTCCATCGGTGCAGGTTGGTGATCCGTTTACAGAAAAACTTTTATTGGAAGCAACTCTCGAAATAATAAAAAAAGGCTGGCTGATAGGAATTCAGGATATGGGAGCTGCAGGAATTACTTGCTCAAGCAGTGAGATGAGCGAAAAAGGAAAATCGGGAATGAAAATAAATCTTGATAAAGTTCCTTTACGCGAAGATGGAATGAGCGCTTACGAAATTATGCTTTCGGAAAGCCAGGAAAGAATGTTATGCGTTGTTAAAAAAGGTTACGAAGATAAAGTAAGTGAAGTTTTTGAAAAGTGGGATCTTCATTGCGAAATAATTGGAGAAGTGACTAAAGATGAAATTCTTGAAGTTGAATATAAAGGGGAGAAAAAAGCAACTCTGCCGCCTTTTGATTTGGTGCTTGGCGGCGGCGCGCCGATTTATATTCGTGAGCAAAAGGAACCATCCTACTTAAAAGAAATGAGGGCATTTGATTTTTCATCTTTGCCAAAACCAAATGATTTACAGGAAACATTTTTAAAAGTTTTTTCATCTCCAAATATCGTTTCTAAAAAATGGGTTTACGAGCAGTACGATTCAATGGTAAGAACCAATACAATTGTTGGTCCCGGCTGTGATGCTGCAGTAATCTACATAAAGGATAGTAACAAAGCGCTTGCGATGAAGACCGATTGCAATTCCCGCTACGTTTATCTTAATCCAAAAGAAGGTGCAAAAATAGCAGTGGCTGAATCTGCGAGAAATATTGTCTGCTCGGGAGGAGTCCCGCTTGCAATAACGAACTGCCTTAATTTTGGAAATCCTTATAAACCAGAAGTTTACTGGCAGTTTGCTGAAGCCATTAAAGGAATGGGCGAAGCGTGCAGGTTTTTTAATACTCCTGTTACAGGCGGCAACGTAAGTTTTTATAACGAATCTCCCGAAGCTGCTGTTTATCCTACGCCAACAATAGGAATGGTAGGATTGATTGAAGACCTTGAACATATTACCACCTCATTTTTTAAGGATGAAGGTGATCTCATCTATCTTTTAGGAGAAGATAAAGAGGAAATGGGCGGAAGCGAGTATTTAAAAGTTGTTCACAATAAAGTAGCTGGTGATGCTCCTAAAATTAATCTTGATGAAGAAAAAAAATTGCAAGATACTCTTCTAGGATTAATTAAAAGTAATCTTATCAAATCTGCTCATGATATTTCGGAAGGTGGAATTGCCTGCGCACTTGCAGAATGTTGTATCATTAATGAAGAGAAAATGATTGGGGCAGAAGTTAATGTTCCAATTGGATCAAGAGAAGATTTTGCTTTATTTTCTGAGAGCCAGTCGCGCATAATTGTTTCTGTTGCTGATCAGGATAAAGATAGATTTGAAACTGAGATAAATAAAACTGGTGTAACTTTTAAATTAATTGGTAAAACAGGCGGATCAGGAATGAGTATTAATGATTTTTTAGAAATTGATTTGGTTAAGTTAGCACATATTTATTATAATACAATACCATCTATTATGAACGATGAAGCATAAGATCCTGGAAAAAATACGTGTGTCAAAAACATATGCACTTTTCAGACGGCTGCGTTACTACCTTCACTTAAAACCTATGTGGCATGGATTTGTAGCTTTTAGCAAGCATTACTTCGGCGGATTATATGATCGTATCGATAGACATCATATGTTTTTACTTTCGGGTGGAGTAGCATTCAGTTTGTTTGTTTGCATCATCCCGTTAACTTTAATCATCTTTTGGATTCTGGGTAATTTTTTAGATTCTGCTGAAATGGAATTGCAGATTGTTACATTAATTGATACTGTTATTCCTTATGAAAAATATGCAGAGTTTGTAAAGGAAATAATTTTTGAACGTGTTCACGAAGTAATTCAATATAGAAACATAGCTGGAATTGTGGGAATGGTAGGGCTGTTTTTTGCAGCCAGCAGCTTTGCAAGCAGTTTACGTACCGTTCTTAACAAAGTGTTTGGTACTGATTTAGATATCAACTTATTTCTTGGTAAACTAAGAGACTTTGTTGTAATTCTGATAATCGTACTTTTATTCCTAACATCAATTTTGTTGCTTCCTTTGCTGGATTTTTTTAGCACTCTTGCTCAAAATACACCGTACCTGCAATATTTTAATAAACCGATTTTTCAACAAGTTATGTCTGCAGTAATTTCACTATTTGTAATGTATATAATTTTTTCTGCGCTTTACAAATTTATGCCCATTGTTAAAATCAG
>CBEPPX010000435.1:0-2404 GCA_965511205.1 uncultured Ignavibacteriales bacterium
GGGTGATGTCCTAATAAAAAAAAGTTGTTCATATTCCCCTAGGGGATTTTACTGCATAAAAATTATATGTAAAAATAACTTAAACAAAATTAAAAAACAGAGTAAAATGTTTTGTTAGTTAATTTTTGCAATAATTGATAATTGGCAAGCTACAGTATTTTGGGATAATTTTTTGAATAGAATATTAACCAGTTTCTGACTCCTCATTTATACTTGAATTTTTTTTTGGAAATTTATAATTGAGGATATAACTTAGCAAAGTTCTTTTTAGTGTTTACGGTGTCCCGGTAGTAACGGGAAATATAGGGAAGATCGGTAATCCGGTTTCGCTTCTTAGTAGAAGCTCTGCCGCGAAATTCCGACGCTGTCGCGCAACTGTGAATTCTGCTTTATGTGGAAAAGCCAGGAGACCTGCCGTAAGCAAATTTAATCAACCTTCGCGGGTATGAGGTTAGATTTAGCATTTGTTTTATCAAACCAAATCCCCCGGCGAAGTTACTACTCATAAATTTTATGATAGGTGTAACTTTAATGGCTAAACTAAAATACATTTTAGCCTTTCTTATTGTGGGATTTATTCCCCTACTTCATTTTGCGCAGGAAAATCTTGTTCAAAAAACTGATACAGCTGGTGTTTATCTATTATCAAATGTTGTGGTTACTGCAACCAAAACAAATTCAAGCATGCTCGAACTTGCAAATTCAATTACTATTATCGATTCTTTTGAAATTGCAAACAGGAACAAAATTAATGTTTTTAACCTGTTACAAAGTGAATATGGCCTGAGTTCAATTCAATTCGGACCAGCTGGAGGATTATCTACAATAAGTATTAGAGGAGCAAATGCAGGGCAAACATTAATTTTAATTGATGGAATAGAGATGAACCTGACAAGTGAATCATCTAATCTGTTTGATTTTGCTAATCTCCCGGTTGATGGAATTTCAAGGATTGAAGTGCTCAGGGGTCCGCAAAGTACTTTGTATGGATCCGATGCGATGGCAGGCGTTGTAAACATCATAACAAAAAAAGGATCAGGTAAACCTACTCTAACTCTCTCCGGTGAAGGTGGATCATACAATAGCTTTAAAGGTGCGTTGGGATTTACCGGAAGCTTTGGCAATTTGAGTTATAATCTTTCATTTGGAAGAACTCAGTCTAACGGCTTTTCTGCTGCAGGAAAAAAATACGGTAACACGGAGAATGATGGCTATAGTGGAAATAATTTTTCTTCAAGAATTGGATATGACTTTAATAGTGAATCAGGGATAAATTTCTTTCTTAAATATTTAAAAGCCGAAACAGACCTTGACCAGGGAGGCGGAGAATTTAAAGACGATCCTACTTATAAATATAATCTGGAGGAAACAGGCATTCGCACTGAAGGATTTATAGATCTATTTGATGGATTGTGGGAATTGAAATTAGGCGGATCATATATTAGAAATGTAAGAAAGTATAATTACGATTCAACCTTGTTTAATCCTTCCTCATCAAATAGTTTTTACGATGGTAGAAAATATAAATTAGATTTGCAAAACAATTTTAACTTGCCAGCAAATAACATTATTACTTTTGGTATTGAAACGGAAATCGAGCAAGCTACTACAATGTTTTATTCACTTTCCGCCTTTGGACCATATGAGAGTCTTCTTCCTAAAAGTGAAGTAACTACAACCGGTGTTTATTTACAGGATCAGGTAAAGTTTGCAACCAACTTTTTTGTAACCGGCGGCGTAAGATATGATCATCACAATAAATTCGGCGGCGCGTTTACATACAGGATTGCACCTGCTTACATTTTTTGGCAAACAGGTACCAAGCTTAAAGCAACAGTTGGGACAAGTTTCAAAGCTCCTTCAATTTTTTATTTATTTGATCCATTTTTCGGGAATGAAAATCTAAATCCAGAAAAAAGTTTCGGGTGGGATGTTGGCATTGAGCAATTTTTTTTGGCAGACAGAGTTTCAATAGGTTTAACTTATTTCAATAATGATTATAAAGACCTGATTGGTTTGGATGAAAATTTTAAATCATTTAACATTGATAAGGTTAGAACAGATGGAGTGGAATTTTTCTTTTCTACAAATCCTGCAAAGAAACTTTATCTAAAAGCAGTTTACACATACACAAACGCTAAAAACAAAAGCGAAAATTCAACGGATTTTAACCAGATGCTTTTAAGAAGACCTAAAACAAAAATTGCATATCTTCTTAACTATTCGTTTAATGAAAAAACAAACGCTAACCTGGAAATAATTCATATAAGTGAAAGGGATGATAAAGATTTTTCTTCTTTCCCTGCTAAAAAAGTTAAACTGGATGCATACACCTTATTAAATGTCGCTGCACATTATGATATGTTTAGTTTCTTACGTTTTTATACAAGAGTAGAAAACCTTT
>CBEPPX010000436.1:0-2404 GCA_965511205.1 uncultured Ignavibacteriales bacterium
GATTGCTTTCATCATCTATCCTTTGAAACTAAAATAGTGAGGGAGGATAACTGAGTACCATTTCTCTGTGGAAGGACAAAAGCGGAGTCCTTCCACAATGTATACTAATATTATACAGATCCGAGTGTATGTTTTTCCCATTGCTCGACGTTTACACCTTTAATCAAAAGCCAAAAGGTTATCAACAGTTCTCCGAGAAAGGTAAATTCACTAAAGGTTATGCCGAAGTCGGGAACAAAAAAGAATATAAAAGAATCTGCCAGATAACCAAAAACTGCGACGATCAATAAAGCGCCGATAATTTTAGGAAGGAAGCCAGATTTGTAAACTAAATAACCCATGGGGAATAACCAAAGTCCCCAAAAAATCTGAGCGATAAATATCCCAGTTACGCGTAAATCAAGGAAGAGCGCTACAAGAGATTGGATCTGATCGGATGTGAAAAACGTCAAGTAATCTGTACCGTTCAAGAGGAGCAGGACAGCAAAGTGGTTAAGCTCATTGAGCATTGCAATGGGTACAGCAACTAAACTAAATACGACCATTAGCACTGCATGGTTTTTATTAACTGGTTTGAGTATTTTGTACAAATAAAGAACTACAAATATCTGAACTACTTGAGTGATTAGAGCACTCACAATACTAACGCGGAATAGCGTCTGATTGGCCATAATATTGCTAACCGTTGCGGCTATATCTCCGGGTACAAAAAGAGTATTCGGAACATATATCATCGCCAATACTCCGAGTGGGATCAATAGCATATACAATAACCCTGTAGTCCTTGCGGTCTTTTGAATTGAATTCATTTTAGTTTCTCCTTAATCTTTCATTGATAGATAACTGATATAAGTAAATATTTCTATTGGTTCTAAACTCTTTTTGATATGTTTAACACTAATGGTGATAAACAGTCTGGTTGACATTTACCGCCCGTTTCAAGAAGCGTGATTAATTCTTCATGTGATATATCTTCAATTTCTTCATCAGGGTTGTTCAACCATCTTAGATTGATTCGGTTTCCTTTCACAGTTAAATCAATAAGACATACTGTTGGATGGAAACTGATAAATTCATCAACCCAGTCCGGAATTACGTGACATTGCTCGGAAAATATAACAACCCAATCGATATTTGTTTGCTCAATGGCTTCTGGTAATAATTCTGGATCGTTAATTTCCTGCACAATAATTAAATTTTCCACTTTACCTAACGCTCGATTAAACATCTCTCGAAGCAGTCGTGACTGAATTACAAGGATAATCTTTTTAATAGGCATAGGACATTCCTGAAGAAAATTTATTGACCCGGTAAGATTAACATATGGCCAGAATTGATACTATGTGTAGAGACATACATGGAGGATACATATAGAGATACATATTTAAAAAAGAAAAACCCACCAATGGGTGGGTTTGATAAGAAATAATGGCTGCTAATTATTCATTAACAAATGCCAGATAAGCAGACGCATCGCTCCTGCTGCTGACATCAAGCTTGCCGAGAATGCTGTGGACATGGTTTTTTACGGTTCCTACTTCGATGATGAGCTCATCAGCAATTTGCTGGTTAGTCATTCTTTTACCAATCAGTTCTAAAATCTCAAATTCCCTTGGGGTTAGATCGGCTTCATCTGGAAAGCTACTTCCACAATCTAATAACAATTGGGTGAGTTCAGAAAGGCGGTTCATAATTGCGGAAGCTATTTCCGGTGAGACGTATGCCTTTTTATCCTTGGCTGCTCGAATGGTATTAATCAATTCATTCACAGAGTTGTTTTTTAATACGAAACCAGATGCTCCTGCTTCAATAAAGCGTATCACTTGCTCTTTGTCTTCTGAAAGTCCCAATGCTAATACCTTGGTGGAAGGTGAAAATTTGGCTATCTTTTTGGTAAATTCTAATGCACCCTGGTTAGGTAATCGGGTACTAACCAATGCGACGTCTATATCCTTCTCCTGGATGCTCCTTAGAGCATCCTCAGCAGAGGAAACGCAGTCCACTATAGTGATATCAGGTTCATCTTCAAGGGAAGCAGCAATCACATTACTTATTAATTGGATGTCATTTACGAGGAGAATTCTGATTTGTTGGTTTTGAGAATCGAGGTGTTGACTCATATAAATGATTATATTATATTTTGATAACTATTCTTATCTAAAACGCTAATAATCTTACGATGAATAAAAAACCTCATGCCGAAATTCAGTATGGCATGAGGTTTGTATGTATCGAGTCGCCGATCCTGTGAATAAATTAAAATTTGGGTGCAGTTCTGGTGCAATCCTGGTGCAATTGGCATGGAAAGGATGGATTTTGTGCTCTTGATGGACTATTTGTTGTCCACTCCATCGAGAGGATGGACGCTATTTTCCCCCATGGAAAGTATGTTCAGTTCCCCCGT
>CBEPPX010000437.1:0-2402 GCA_965511205.1 uncultured Ignavibacteriales bacterium
GTAAAGCTTGGCCATCCTGTGCCTGATTCGAACTTTTCAGTTGAGCTGAATAAAGGCTCGCCGGAAACTATATCAACATAGATTCCTTCTTTTTTGTTATCCCAATACTCATTATTAAAAGCACGCTCGGTACCTTCCTTCTGCGTAACCTTATACTGAAGTTCGTTTAAATTCTTTTTTATTTCTTCTTCTGATGGTTTGGTGTAGTTTTTTTCATCGCTCCAGGTTTTCATAATAAATGCATCCCTTCCTGATCCTTTTCGGTAGCTATAATACCTGTCCGGATCCTTTTTGTAAAAATCCTGATGATAATCCTCAGCAGGATAAAATGTTGTGAACTTAATTATCGGTGTTGCTATCGGCTGATCAAATTTACCGGAATTATTTAAATATTTCTTTGATTTTTCAGCAAGCATTTTTTGATCTTCCTCGTGATAAAAAATTGCGGAAGTATATTGAAATCCTCTATCCGCAAAAGACCCGCCTTCATCAGTCGGATCGAACTGGCGCCAGAAAATATCCAGAATTTCTGAATAACTTATCACTAACGGGTCATAGTAAACCTGCACAGATTCGCGGTATTTTGTTTTTCCACTGCTAACTTCTCCGTAAGTTGGATTTTCTTTTGTTCCTCCAGCATATCCTGAAATAACTTTATTAACACCATCAATTTTTTCAAAAGGTGATTCGATACACCAAAAGCATCCACCCGCAAGAGTTGCAACCTGCTCATCACCGGATAAAATTACTTTAGTGCTGTTCATTTCAGAAAGTTCTGTTTGATTTTTATTTTCAGATTCAGTGCAGCCGGTAGTAAAAAACGCAATCACAAAAATTATTTTTAATAGTTTTTTCATAATTAATCCTTAAACAATTTTCTTAACTTAAAAATTCTAAATAGAATAATGATTCGAAACAAAGTTAGAGTTGAATTATCACGAAGATATCACAAAACGTTAGATTTTTTAATGCAAAACAGCATAGTGTTGATTTGGAGCACAAGGCAATTAAAGACTGCGTAAAAAAAATTAAGGTTAGCTTTTGGTAAATGGTTAGTTCAATTTTAAATCTTTATAATCATCCAGGGTTGTAAGCATTGAACGCTCCTGGTAAACCTCATCTTCTGCATATATGTATAAACAGCTTCCACCTTTAATCAAATCAATTATTTCTCTTGATAATTTATTGGAAACTGCTGGACAGCCCCAGCTTCTTCCAAGCATACTATTATTCCCGCTAATAAATTTTTCGTTAACGTAATTTGCACCATGAATAACAATTCCTCTTAAGCGTGCGTTATCATTTATTCCTTTTTCCAATCCTTCCAGCTGCAAAGAATAGCCTCTTTTACCAACATATGATTTTCCCGTTTTATAAAAACCAAGACTGCTTTTATGTGAGCCCATTCTGTTAGAAAATCTAGTTGCGTTGATCAATCCTGAGTTTTTTCCGTGAGCAACTAATGTATGGTAAAGTAGTTTCTGATTTTCAACATCAATAATAAAAAATCTTTCTTCATTGGATGGCTTCGAAAAATCTATAATGGAAAGCAATTTTTTATTCGATAAATCAAGTGAATTGTAACCTGCCAGGGCTTGCTTAAATACAGCATATTCTAATCTATCCCCCAATTCACAATCGTTGTATAGGTTTCTTACTGTCTGCTCAGGATTATCAATTACAGTAGTAGTTTTATGGTTTGTATTTCTTTTGCCAGGAGCACTATTAGATGGGGATAGTGACCAAAGAGAGAATATCCCTGCAAACGCAATTAAAAAAAATTTCATAGTAACTGATTATACATCATTTGTTCTTAAAGTTTAGCTGTCAGTTTCAATATCCATACCACCCTGGAATATTTAGGATATGGTTCACAATAAGCTTAACCTATTAGTAAAATTTTAATGGACGACAAAAATAGCCGTCATATTTTATCTCATACAATTCTAAGATGATTTTAAGACTCGTGAAGATTACTATTGGAAGGAAATATCTACATGTCATCTCTGCTCTATACCGTCTCTCTGTTTTGTTTCTTTTTTTGAGACTGAAACTAGACTTTGCTTTTAATAATCAATTAGATGTTCTAAAAAATTACTGGTTGCAATTTTACCCAAATATTATTTCCGATTCAATCCAAAATTTTGGGCAGATTGTTAAATTTTTCTTGCTATATACACTACCACAATCAAAAAACGCAATTAATTGTAATTAACAAACTGAACAGGAAAATCATAGTCAGCATTTTTAACAGACTCAATTACCTGTTGAAGATCATCCTTTTTGGCTCCCTGCACCCTAACTTTTTCATCCATAATTTGTGCAGATACTTTAAGCTTAAGTTCTTTAATAAGCTTGGTTATTTTCCTCGAGTTATCTTTTGAGATACCGCTCTGAAGGTT